>BNUC01000148.1 GCA_025997075.1 Betaproteobacteria bacterium
TCGACAGCGGCGAAACGGATGTTGGCGAACGCAAGATGCGCGCGGCGATTTCGGCGCGGCCGCAAGCCGCCAACTACCATGCCGGACTGGCCTTCTCGCTGTTCAATGCCGGTCGTTCGGACGAGGCGGTCGAGGCGTTTACGCTGGCCGTGCGCGGCATCCCGCACGATCCGACACTGTGGCGCGGACTGGCGAAAAGCGCAGTGCTGGCCATGCAGGCGGACATCGCCCTGGACGCCGTGGAGCAGTGGCTGAGGCTTTGCCCGGATGATGCGGAGGCGACGCGCCTGCATGGCATTCTGGCTGCCCAGCGGCATTTTGATCGCGCTAAGGCGCTGGCGGAGACAGGCGACGCCGAAGCGGTGATCGGCGAATACCAGGCCGCGTTGCGGCACAATCCGGGCGCGCCCGCGCTGCTCACCAATCTGGCTAATCTTCATGCACAGCTTGGGCATGAAGACGAGGCGCTGGCGCTGTACGAACAGGTGATCGCGTGTTCGCCGAATGACGCGCTGGCGCATTTCAATCTCGGCATGTTGCATCTTGGCGCTGGCCGCCGTGTCGACGCGGCGCAGGCGTTTGAACGGGCGGCGGCGCTCGATCCGGACAACGGGTTGATCGCCGCGCATCTTTTGTTTCAGAAAATGCACCTGTGCCGCTGGGACAACTTCGATGAACTCGCCCGGCGCGTCCGTGCGGCGGTCGAACACAACACGGCGGACATTCCACCGTTCATTATCCTGTCGATGCCGGGAACGACGCCGGCCCTGCAACGACGTTGTTCCGAAAACCACAGCGCCTGGCTGACCCGTCCGCGAAAAGGAAATGAAGACCGCGTTGCGGCGGATGCGCCGCGTCATGACCGTTTGCGCGTGGCCTATCTCACGTCTTATTTCAAAAATCATGCGATGTCCTGGCTGACGGTCGAGATGCTTGAAGCGCACGACCGCTCCCGCTTCGAGATTTATGCGCTCTCTTACGGCATTGACGATCACAGCCCGATGCGCGCGCGCGTTGCCGCTGGCGTCGAACACTTCATCGATCTGGCGGGCCTGCCCGAGCATGAAGCCATAGCGCGCATTGCAGCGCTGGAGCTCGATGTGCTGATCGATTTCAATGGCTATACCGAGGGTAATCACAGTGACTGGCTGCAATATCGTCTGGCGCCGGCACAAGTTAACTGGATTGGGTTTCCAGGAACATTGGGTGCGCCCTGGATTGATTTCCTGATTACCGACGCTGTTGTGTCGCCGCCGGAAAATCAGTGGATGTATAGCGAGCGTTTGTTGCATTTGCCGGGCTGCTATCTGCCGGGCTGCCGTGAGCGCGAATACGCGCCCGCGCCGACGCGCGCCGATGAAGGGCTGCCGGAAGATGCGATTGTCCTGTGCTCGTTCAACCAGACTTACAAGATCACGCCGGAAATGTTCGCTGTCTGGCTTGACGTGCTGCGCGCCGTGCCGCAAGCCGTGCTCTGGCTGTGGGCGTCGAACCCCTGGGCCGAGGATGCCTTGCGATGCGTGGCCGCGCAAGCCGACGTAGCGCCCGAACGCCTCGTTTTTGCCGAGGGACGGCCGCAGGCCGAGCATCTGGCGCGTCTGCCGCTTGCCGATCTGGCGCTAGATACTTTCCCATGTAACGGCCACACGACGACCTCTGACGCGCTGTGGGCCGGTGTGCCGGCAGTGACTTTGCAGGGCGAAGCCTTCGCCGCGCGAGTGGCGAGCAGCCTGCTTGCCGCGGCGGGGTTTGACGATCTGATTGCCATGAATCTTGAAGACTATAAGGCCATCGCTTGCCGTTTCTGCCGGGATGCCGGATTTAATGAAAAAATTATTGGAAAAGTGCGCGATCTGCGCGGAAAATCCGATCTTTTCGATAGTCGGCTATTCGCGCGTAAACTGGAAAACTGTTTTGCGAAGATTCATGAGAATCTATGTTTCAATCCACGCCCGTGACCGGGCGACACAGCACGGAAGAGCTTACGCCTCTCCCGTGCCTGATTATCCCCCTGAAGGGAGAGGTTTCAAACCGGAGTTTGTTCTGATGAATAGAGCGTTTTTCGTTTTAATGCAGACAGTGCTTATTTTTACATCGTCATTCCCGCGAAGGCGGGAATCCCGAAGCGTGGCTTCCGACGCGGCGCGTCGCAATTTTTGGATTTGCAGCCATTCTGACCGGAGAAAACGCACTCGATTCCCGCCTTCGCGGGAATGACGGAATAACGGCGGACGGATAGCGTCTAACATCTTTGTGTCAATATTTAATCAGGAAATTATCTGGTCTGTTTGCATGTAAGCTTAAACAGCTTGATTTATTCAAATGAAGCCATATCAGATGAAATTTCAAACATTACTGATAAATTGAATTACAGATGAACACAGTTAATAAAATTGAAGCATCTTCCCGGCTTTATCTTGGAAAGAGCGGTAGCGTGTCGTCCGGTTTTTCCTCTCTGGAGGCTGATCAGGAATTTAACGTATGGCGAGGTTTGCCATTTCCCGACAGAAGCTATGGCCTTGTTTATTGTGAGCATTTCATTGAGCATCTGGATAGGCGGGAAGGCATGCGTTTACTCAGGGAAATTCGGCGTGTACTCAAGCCCGGAGGTATTTTCAGACTTGCGACGCCAGCTCGCGCGGCTTCAACCGATGATCATGGAGGATATTACGATCAGAATGAACTGCTACAGGCTGCTAAAACTGTCGGACTATCCTTTGATAAACTTTGTGAACCGGGAGAAAGTCCCCATGAAGAACTCCGTCGCATGGAAGCTCCTGCAGACGCTCGCCTGATTCTTGAATTTTCAAAACCAGATCGTCTCCTTGCTCCCAATACTGTGCCGCTGGTCAGTATTGTGATGCCTACTTACAACCCAAGCTATTTTGAGAAAGCACTAAAAAGCGCGCTTGCTCAAACCTGGGGACATATTGAAATCATTGTCAGCGATGATTGTCCGGGTGACGGTATTAGAAAAATTGTCGAAAAATTCAAGAGTGATTCGCGTATTCGCTACCTTGTCAATCCCAAAGCCAGAGGAAGAGGAGGATTCGAAAATTTTATCCATTGTTTTGAAATTGCACAGGGTGAATTCATCAAATTTCTTAACGATGACGACATGCTTGCGCCGGAGTGTGTTGAGCGTTTTCTGGATTGTTTCAGAAAATATCCGGATATTACGCTCGCCTTTTCAAAAAGGACGCTGATCAACGAGAAAGACGAAGCTCTGCCAGATAGAAGTGATAGTGTGCCGATTGCGCGTGAAGATCGGGTTTTTGATGGTCCTGCGCTTATTTCAGATGTCATTCTTTCAGAGAAAGGCTTTATTGGAGAGCCAACCACTGTTCTATTTAGAAAAAATGAATTAGTGTCAAATCGACCACATTGGATGACATTTGCTGACTATGACCAAATTGTAGTCATTTGTGATCAAGCGGCTTGGGCTAACCTGCTTTCCGCGGGCAATGCCGCATATGTGGCTTCCCCGCTCAGTTATTTCAGAATTCATGCTGGGCAGGTGCAGAGAACGCAGGGCATTAATAATTTGGCGGCAATCAATTATCCTCTGCTGATTGAAGGTGCATACCGGTTTGGATTACTTTATCTTGAGCAGGGGTTCCCTTTGGTTCTTCCTGAAAATACACCTGAAAGTGGTTTCTCAAAACTTGTTTTGCAGCTTGTGGATCAGAAGCGCCCACTCTGGAAAGTTTACGATGGGATAGGCGACCACGCACGAAAAGAACAATTACCCTATGCGCTTGATTCATACAGGGCAGCGAAAAGCTGGGCTGGTGTCCCTGTTGCTGAAAATCTGAAACTGGTGGAGCTGCTGATTGAGTCGGAACTGTATGCCGAAGCCACCAAGGTTCTGGATGTTTACCTGAAACGCTTCCCCAACGACGCCCGTGCGCAGGAATGGCTGAAAAAAGTTGAATGGCTGAAAAAGACTATTTCGCCCTGTACTCAGGCAGACTACATGCGTTGGCGCGATCATTTTCAGGACGATCCTTTGTTCGAAACGCTTCGTCGCGAACGGGTTAAAAGCCTCTGGAAAAAATTTCCTTTGGTTGAATTCTTTCTGCTGCTCAAACCGGGTCAGGAATCTTTATTGGCAGACAGCATCGACAGCCTGTCTCAGCAATATTATGACGGTTGGCGGCTCAGCATCTTCGCCCAAACGTCATCGCCGGCCCCGGAGTTTCTAAATCCCGAAAGCATGGTTCGCTGGATTCAGTGCTCGCCGGACGAAATCACGGCAAGTATCAACAAGCGCCTGATTGACTCGCCCGCAAACTGGTTCGGCCTGTTCGCCTGTGGAACGCAATTTGCGCCCGAAATGCTCCTGACGCTTGGCGATTACATCGCAATCCGTCCGCAATGGCGCATCATTTACGCCGACGATGATCTTGTTGGCCAAGATAAAAAATTTCACTTGCCGCGTTTCAAGCCCGACTTCAACCTGGAATTCCTGCGCTCAACCGATTATATCGGTGGCTTCTGCATCGAAAAAAGCGCGCTGATGGCTGCCGGAGGATTTTCGTCAATCGCTGGCGCGGAACACTATGATCTCTTCTTGCGCGCAGTCGACGCGCAAGTGAATGGTGATGCTATCGGACATATTCCCGAAGTGCTGGTTCATTTTCCCTTATTCGAACCACTGGTCTTGAGCGCAACGAATGAAGGCGCGATTCAGGCGCTCCATGATCATTTGCAGCGTATGAATATACCCGCCGAGGCGCTCCCCGGCCTGGTCGAAGGCGAGACACGACATGTCGTCTACCTTCATGAAAAGAAGCCCAAAATCTCGATCATCATTCCAACACTTAACCGTCTCGATCTGCTCGCTTCTTGTGTCGAAACGCTGCTCAAAACAACCGCCTACCCGGATTACGAACTGCTGATCGTCGATAATGACAGTGACGACCCGGATGTTTTGTCCTATTACGATACGCTGTGTAAACAGGCCGCTGGACGTGTCCGGATTTTGCATGTGTCCGGAGCCTTCGATTTTTCCGCGATGAATAATCACGCGGCGCGTCAAGCGCAGGGCGAGTACTTTTTGTTCCTCAACAACGACACCGAATGCATCCACGACGACTGGCTCGACGAAATGATGAGCCATGCTCAACGGCCAGATGTCGGCATTGTCGGCGCGCGTCTGCTTTTCCCGGATTCACTCAACATCCAGCATGCAGGCCTGATCCTCGGCATGAAAGGTAGCGCGGCGCATGTTTTCCGCGATAGGCCATCCAAAAACCCAGGTTATATGAACCGCGCAGTGAGCGATCAGGATTATTCCGCTGTCACCGGTGCTTGTTTGCTTATCCGCGCTTCGGTTTTCCATGAGGTCAATGGATTTGATCTTTTGTTAAAAAATCAGCATCAGGATGTTGATCTTTGCCTCAAGGTCCGGAAAGCCGGTTATCGTGTCATCTGGACGCCGTTTGCGACACTGTTGCATCATGATCTTGCAAGTCATGATCCAGAAGAAAGCGCAACAGTTCAGCAAAAATGTGATGAGTTCGATGAGTTCGGTGAGTTCAGTCTTCGATGGAAACAGCAGCTCAGTAACGACCCCGCCTGGAACCGCCATCTGAGCCTGGACAATCCGACGCCATGTCTGGAAAAAGAACTGCTTGTACCCTGGAACCCCGATTTCCACGAGCGGCCGCGTGTTCTATCTTTGCTTCCAGCTTCCGATACGGTTGGGGAATATCGCGGCTCGGTAGCATTGCGCGCGCTGAACGACCAGGGACGTATGCACTATGCCTCCAGCGTCGTACAACGTATACCATCATTTTCAGAATTGGCTCGCCTGGCGCCCGATGTACTTCATATACACTTGCCTTTTACCGTCGCTCATATACAGGTTCTATTGCAGTGCCAGAAATTTTTCCCGGAAATTTTACACATCTGTTCGCTGGACGAACTGATAAGCCAAATTCCGGAAAATCATCCGGAACACTCTCAAACGCCTCTGGATGAAATGAGAAAAATTATCCAGACGGATCTGGCCGCCTGCAACAGATTGATCGTCAGCACCGAGTTGCTGGCCCAAGCTTACAAAAACATGATCGATGATATCCGTTTTATACCCGATGAGAACAGGCTGGATCAATGGCTGGAAGCGTTTACAAAACCTGCTGCGGCATAACCGTCGAAAAAGTGCCTCCTCGGTCGTCAAGCGAGCGCCAGCACCAAGTGTCCGCCTCTTATTTCCTACCTTATGATGTCCAATTCTCAAGACGCAGACCTGAATCTTCATAAACGGCAAAGTCCGCAGTATTGTTCGTCACGAGAATGGCATTCAGCGAAATTGCATGTGCCGCAACCATGCGGTCAATGTTATTTTTTCTGTTCGGGTGTTTTTGCCACAATTGCCCGAAAACATTGGCGGCATCCGCGTCAAAGTCTTTCAAAATGATGTTGCCAAGTATGGACATCATTTGCTCTGCATCATTGTGCTTTGTGAAGCCGCAGCTTAATTCAGCCAGAGTCACAGCGCTGATTGCGATTTCTCCAAATTCACACTGATCGAAGTGCCTGGCGATACCAGTTTCATTGCCGTTTTTGATCATGTAAATGCAAATATTAGTGTCCAACAGGTATTTGATCACAACCAGTCCCTTTCGGTGTCTTCCCATTCCGGTCGCTCGCCAGTGTGATGCTCACCCAGGGCGGCAAACATTCCGGGAACGGCGCCTAGCGTTTTTTCTTGCGGTTCGACGATGATCCTGTTTCCCTCCCGGATGACTACAAGCTCGGTACGAGGTGGAAAGGCCATGTCGGCGGGAATGCGAACAGCAGCCGAATTTCCTGCGTTGAATTGTCGGGTATGAAAAACTTGCATGATGGCGGCTCAGAAAATGTTATAACGCAATGTTAGCACGTGCGCCATGCTTTTGAAAGTTCAAAGGTAGCGATTGTAGAGGCAAGTTAGAAATGTCCGGTCTAAGCAAGTTAGAAATGTCCGCCTTGAGTTGTGGAGAAGGAGGCGGAGATGGCAGAGCGGATAGTGGAAGACGCCACCGAAGGGAAAGTCTTGTCGCAAATCAAAGAGAAAAAATACGCCGACAAATACCGCGATCTCAATCAGCCCATTTACCTGATTGGGGTGGAGTTCAGCAAGAAAGAACGGAATGTGGTGGGGTTTGAGGTGGAGGCGCCATGACCCGCAAAAAACTGAGCTGCTTGCCAGACTGAAAAAACCATAGGCTTTGGTGTACGCTACACGGCGTCAGCGCAGACAGGCGGCGCGTTCTTTGCTGCACAGGCTTGGTGTGCGCCATGAAGATATTGGCGCTGTTATTCCCGTTACGCAGACTCCCGCTTCGCGAGTCGGTCTTGTTATGCCGAGTATTCGCAGTGCTTTAACTTGAATTTCCATCCGCTATGCGCTATCTTCTTTCCAACGGAGGGTGCCGAATCAATGAATCAAAAACTGCTGTTACCCACAAACGACTTCGTATTCAAAAAAATATTCGGCGAAAATACGGAAGTCTTGAGTGATTTCCTGCAAGCCGTCCTGGATTTACCCGCAGAAGAATACCAGGGATTGACTGTCGTTGATCCGAATCTGGAACGGGAATACATCGAAGACAAGCTCGGCGTTCTGGATGTCAAAGTCCATACCAAATCTGGAAAAGTAATCGATGTCGAAGTACAGGTAAAATCCCAGCGCTCCATCT
Organism: Betaproteobacteria bacterium; assembly: GCA_025997075.1. Taxonomy (GTDB): domain Bacteria; phylum Pseudomonadota; class Gammaproteobacteria; order Burkholderiales; family Rhodocyclaceae; genus Propionivibrio. Next base: position 7,689 of record BNUC01000148.1, read on the forward strand.
GGAAAAGGATGGCCTTCTATACGGCGAAAATGGTTGTTGAACAAGTGAAGAGCGGGGACAAATACCAACAGATCAACCGGGTCATCAGCATATTGATCGCTGACTTCCTCATGATCAAGGAAAACGACGCCTACCATAACCGCTTCCGCCTTTATGATGAACGTACCAAGGTGCGTTTTCCCGATTCAATGGAAATAGACGTTCTGGAGATACCCAAGCTGCGAGAAACAGACGGAACGCCCTTAGGCAACTGGATGCGTTTTTTCAGCGCCACGACAGAGGAGGATTTTATGCAAGCCGCGCAAAACAACCCCGCTATCGCCAAAGCCTGGGGCGTGATCAAAGTCCTGAGCGGCGACGAACGCGCCAGAGCCCTGGCCGAAGCCAGAGAAAAAGCCCGCATGGATATGGATTCCTGGCTGGATGACGCCCGCTATGAAGGAGAAGAAAGAGGACGGCAGGAAGGAAGGAAGGAGGGAAGACAGGAAGGACGGCAGGAAGGACGGCAGGAAGGACGGCAGGAAGGACGGCAGGAAGGACGGCAGGAAGTTGCAAAAAACCTTCTTAAGAAGAAAATGCCCTTGGCCGATATTGCAGACACTACCGGACTGTCGTTAGATGAAGTGAAACGGCTTGCCGCCGAGCTTACG
>BNUC01000149.1 GCA_025997075.1 Betaproteobacteria bacterium
CTATCTTGGCACGGTGGAGCGCGGCGAAAAAAATATTTCCCTACGGAATATCATTGCGCTTTGCCGGGCGCTTGATGTACCTCCCTCTGCCTTGATGGCAGTTCTGGACGTAGCCATCACCAAGCAGCCCGCAGACCCCAAGTGGCAGGGAAACAAAGAAGTGTAATTTTTTTACTGAATCTATAGATTGTTTTCTGTTCGTGGGTTTATTACGAATTCCGGCTTGCACAAAAATGGTGCGATTTAGTCCGGTAGGTGATGTCGTGCGTAATCGGCGCCTTGCTCTGGATTGGTCGCGAGAAGCCCTGGCCGACTACGCAGGATCAATGCGACACGCCATCCCGCCGGACAACACGAAGCGCGGTCAGCCATAGAATCCGCAGGTCGAATCCGAAGGAGCGGCGGCGCAGATATTCCGCATCGAGTTTGACTTTTTCGGGAATCGGCAACTCATCGCGGCCGTTGATTTGCGCCCAGCCGGTCAGTCCAGGCGTCAGTTCATGCACCCTCGCCGCAGTCCGCAGCACAATCAGATCTTCCTGGTTGAACAGCGCCGGACGCGGCCCGACGAAGCTCATATCGCCCTTGAGAATACTCCACAACTGCGGCAACTCATCCAGACTCGTCTGCCGCAGGAAAGACCCGACGGGTGTCAAATGCGCCGCGGGATCCTTTAGCAAATGCGTTGCCACCGCCGGCGTGCCTGTCCGCATACTGCGGAATTTCGGCATTTTGAATACGCTATTGTTCCTGCCCACCCGGTCGGACCAGTACAAGGCCGGCCCCTGGGATGTCAGCCGAACCAGAAGGGCGATGAGCAGAATGGGCAAGGCCAGGAATAGCCCGGCACAAAGCGCCAGAGAAAGATCAAATAGCCGTTTCACCATGATTCCAAAGATAGGCGACTCTGCCGTACAACGCAACGATTCGACAGCACCGCCATTTGCACTCGCTATTCATATTTGAACGGCCAAACCTATTCGTCTTGCGCAGGTGATTGAAGTAATGGATACAAATACGTCCGCCAGCCTCAATCTCTTTTCCGTCGTCATCCCTCATCCCAAAAAGACAAAATTCGGGCTAGAGTAGTGATTTTTCTGGGTTAAACCGAGAATTTTAGGATGAACCAAGCGCTGCAAAATCAACTACATGGCAAATGTATCCTGGTAACCCGGCCAGTAGCCCAGGCAGCCGAACTGGCGGCGCAAATCACGGAGCTTGGTGGCGAGGCCGTCTGCTTTCCCCTTATCAACATTTCTCCTCTGGAAAACTGGCAGGCCGTGGATGAGGCCATCGCGCGGCTGGAGGCGTTTTCGCTGTTCATCTTCATCAGCCCGAACGCGGTGACGTTTGGACTCGGGCGCTTGCTGGCGCGTCGTTCTTGGCCGGAAGGGCTCGCGGCGGGAGCCGTCGGTCCCGGAACCGCCAAAATGCTGAGGGAAGCCAGCATCGGGAATGTGATCGTTCCGCGCGCACATTTCGACTCCGAAGCCCTGTTGTCGCTCGATCCCTTGCAAACGGAGCAGGTATCCGGACGCAAGGTGCTGATCCTGCGCGGCGACGGCGGCCGCGAGATACTGGCTGAAACCTTGCGCGCGCGGGGCGCGGAAGTAGAATGCGTGACCTGCTACCGGCGCACGCCACCGACGGATGGCGCCTTTGTCGTGTCGCTGTTGTGCAACAACACTCTGGATGCGGTAACCTTGTCATCCAGTGAAGGTTTGCGCAACCTTCTGCATTTGCTTGATACTGACAGTTTTGAAAAACTGCTCACCTTGCCCGTTTTCGTTCCGCATCAGCGCATCGCCGACGAGGCGGTGCGGCTGGGTTTGCGCCGCGTGGTGCTGACCGAACCATCTGACAGCGGGCTAGTCGTTGGCATGTGTACTTACTCTTGGTCCGATTATGAATGATGAAATAAGCCCACAAGCTCTCTCACTCCCCCCCGAGGCGGCTACCTCTTCCACGGCGCCTGCGGCGGAACCCTCGCCACCGCCGGCGACAACACCGGCGAATCCTCCGCTCGGATCGGGAAAAAGCAGCTTCATCCCGTGGCTGATCGTCACCCTGCTGGCGCTCGGTCTGGCTGGCTGGCAATGGATGGAGACGCGTAACCGCCTGGACGAGACGCAGCAGGAGGTGGCCAGGCGACTGACCGAGAACGACGCCGCAACCAGCGAAAGCCGGACGTTGGCGAAACAGGCGCAAGAACAGTTAAGCGCGCTGCAAGGCAAGTTGAACGAGTTGGAAGGACGACTGGCCGAGTCGAAAAGCCAGCAGGAAGTCCTGGGAAATCTGTATCAGAATCTCGCGCGCAGCAGTGAAGAGTCGATACTGACCGAAATCGAGCAAGGTGTGACGCTGGCTTCACAACAGTTGCAACTGGCGGGAAACATCCAGGTGGCGATTCTTGCGCTCGAATCCGCCGATATGCGCCTGGCCGACAACGGCCAGCCGCAATTCATCAACCTGCGCAAGGTTCTGACGCACGATCTGGAACGCTTGCGCGCACTGCCGCAACTTGATCTTCCGGGCATGTACCTGCGTCTGGAAAACGTGATCGACGCCATTGATACCTTGCCGCTTGCCCTGGCCGACCGGCCCCGTGATGAAAGCCCGATTACGATGCCCCCCGAACCGCCGCCGCTGTTCTCGCTGGAATACTGGCAGGCGCTGGCGAATGACTTCTGGCAGGAACTGCGCGGGCTGGTGCGTATCGAACGTATCGATCGCGTGGAACCGCCGATGCTCCCGCCGGGGCAGAATTTCTTTTTACGCGAGAACCTCAAGCTGCGCCTGCTCAACGCGCGCCTGGCACTGTTTGCGCGCGATCAAGTGACTTACCGTAACGAGCTTCGTCAGACTCAGGCCTGGATAGAACGCTATTTCGACGGCAAGGGGAAGAGCGTCCAGAACAGCCTGCAAGCGCTCGAACAGCTTGCCACCACGGAAATCAGCACCGAGCTGCCCAACCTGAACGAGAGCCTGTCGGCGATCAAGAGATTCCGTGCCGAGAAGGAGCAGCGATGAAAAGTCTGTTCTGGATTCTGGTGCTTTTTGCGCTGGCCGTTGGTATTTCCCTGAGCATGCACATCAACGAAGGTTACGTCCTGTTCGTCCTGCCACCCTACCGTGCCGAAATATCGTTCAATTTTGCCATTCTGCTGACCGTGCTCGGATTCGTGGCGTTCTACGTCCTCCTGCGCGCCCTGGTGCTGGCATCATCCTTACCCCGCCGGATACGCGAATCCCGCGCCAGGCGTCAACGCGAGAAGACAGCGGAAGCGTTCGGCGAAGGAGTGCGTTTGTACCTCGCGGGAAAACAGCGTAAAGCGATCGATACGGTAGCAAAACTGAGTGGCGAGGGCGTGTGGCCAGCCTTGGCGGCTTCGCTCGCTGCCCGGGCCGCGAGCGAGCTCGGTAATCTGGAAGAGCAACGAAAGTGGCAGACGCGCGCCGCCGAACTCGATCCGAGAGTGGAAAAGCCTGCCGCCGCCGTGGCTGAAAAAGCCGACGACGGTGCTGGAGGTGCTGGACAAGGAGAAACCACAGGAGAAACCGCCGAGGGAAAAGCCACGATTGAGGAAAACGCTGCGAAATAGTCACAGATTTTGAAGAGGTGACAGTTGTTGCAAATTTACGACAACTGAAAAAGAGTTACGACGTCAGTTAGAGCGTTTTCGAGTCAAATAATACAAATTCATCGTCATTCCCGCGAAGGCGGGAATGACGGTGAAAAAATAGACTGTCTGCGTGCAACACACAGGCAAGCGACTGCCACCACATCAACGGAAAACGCCCTGCTCTCCTGCTTACGGACAACGGCAACACCCGGAAGCGAGGCTCAAACCATCGTATTTACGTCGGCAGAAGAACTCAGGAAGGCATCGACTTCATCGCGCGAAGGACAACCCAGGCGCCCGCCAAAATGTGTGCATTTGAGCGAAGCGGCAACGCACGCGAAGCGCGCCGCATCTTCGATGTTTTTGCCCTCAAGAAGCGCCAGGGCGAAGGCGCCGTGAAAAATATCGCCCGCAGCCAGGGTATCGACAACCGTCACCTGCGGAGCACACACACGCCGTATGCCTCCGTTCTCGTACCAGGCGTAGCCTTCAGCGCCGCAACTTGCGCCGACGTGGCCATGATGCGCGGCGCCGACTTCCAGCAAAGCCTGCTCGACATTGTCGCCGCCAGCGTAAATCAGCAGCCCGGCATCGGAAAAAACGGCATAGTCGGCGAGTGGGATCAGCCGGCGAAGCGTTTCCGCCGGCGCCACATCGCCGTCGACCATGCAGGGAATCTTTTTCGCCCGCGCCGCCATGAGCGCAGCCTCGGCGCCTTCGACCCAGCGCGTCTCGCAATGCACGAAATCGGCATCGTCGAGATCCGCCAGCGGCAACCAATCGGCTGAGGGATCGGCGTCCGGGTCGTGGAAGGGTACGACCAGACGGTCGCCAAGCCGATCCACGACAATCGCTGTCTGAGAGGTCGCCGCGCCGGAAACGGCATGCACGCCAGTAACATCGAAGCCTTCGTCATGGAGGTTCTGAACTGCCATCCGGCCGAGCCAATCATCTCCGATACGCGACCAGACCTTGGCGCTTCCTCCCAGCCGCGCGAAGGCGAACGCGGCGGAAACCGCCATCCCGTCGACCAGTTGATAACGTTCGCTGGGCAAAACCTTGGCCGGTAGCGGAGGTATCCGATCAACGCGAAAGAGGGTGGCGGAGCAGATCGCACCCACGGCGATCATCCGCTTGCGCTTCCCGGAAGTCGCAGAACCCTGCTCACTCATGCCATGCCCCTGTTTCCCGGAGGAAAAATCCACGCGCCCACGGACTCAAGCTCCATTCACCTTCAAATCGCTCCAGGCCTTGGCATAAGCACGCGCATGCTCAGCGACTTCCGCCTCTTGCATACCAGGTTTATAGAGCCCCGAACCCAGGCCAAAAGCCCCCGCTCCCGCTTCAACATAGGGCCGCATCGATTCCGGCGTGATCCCGCCAAACGGCAGAAGCAGCGTTCCTTTGGGCAGCACGGCGCGAATCGCCTTGACTACTTTGGGCGGAATCATCTCTCCGGGGAACAACTTCAGCCCGTCCGCTCCGGCGGCAAGCGCGGCAAACGCTTCGGTCGGAGTAAGCACTCCGGGAACACACAGCAAGCCGCTGGATTTGGCCGCCCGAACGACATTCAGGTCGGAATGCGGCATGAAGACCATCTGCCCACCGCATTCCCGGAGCTGTACGACTTGCTCCGGGCTCATCACGGTTCCGGCGCCGACCAGCGCGTCGTCCGGCAGCATCTTGCGAAACCTGCCGATACTGGAAAACGGCTCGGGCGAATTGAGCGGCACTTCGATCAGCCGGAAGCCCGCGTCATAAAGAGCCCGGCCAATGCCCTCGGTTTCCTCTGGACGGATTCCTCTCAGGACGGCCACCAGAGGCAAAGCAGCAACCGCTGCCGCAAAACGTTCTTGGGGTGAAATCAAGCTTGTCATATATTTTCCATTTTCAATGACGGCTGCTTACGGAAAACAGCGCAACCCCGACCATACGACACGCCGCGGGTTGCGCCAATTTCATCGGGATGATTACTTGCCGAGTTCCATCTTCGAAAGAAGATCGTTAAAGAACACGTACTGGTCATCGACAAACTTGACGGCTTCTTCAGGACTCCGGTACTGGACGATCATTCCCCTGGAGACGATGAAATTCTTGAATTCATCGGTACTGGCCGCCTTTTGCAGCGCTGCCGCCAGTTTGTCCACCACGGGCTTCGGTGTTCCCCTAGGCGCCCCAAAACCACCCCATCCGGCGAATTCGAGCTTGATTCCACTTTCGATCAAGGTCGGCACATTCGGGAAGGCCGGATCACGTTGCGGCGTCATGACCGCGAGAATCTTCAGCTTGCCCGCGTCCAAACCCGCCTTGACTTCTCCGGCATTGACCGACACGGCCTCGATATGCTTGCCCATCAGCGCCGTTACAGCCGGCGCTGCGCCCTCGAACGGGATATGGTTGAAAATCACGCCCTGATTGATTTCCAGCGCCGAGGCGGCGATATGCCAGATCGAACCGGTACCGGAATTACCAACGCGCACCTTGCCCGGATTGTCTTTCGCATACTTGATGAACTCGGCGATGGTATTGTACGGCGCATCGGCGGGCACGGTCACCGCCGCCGGCACCATCGTCACCAGACCGATAAACTCGAAAGAAGTCGGCCCCAGATCGGAAAGCTTGAGCGCTTTGTGCATCACCAACTCGACCGGGATGTAGCTCAGGGTATAACCGTCCGGCGTGCCGCGTGCGACCTGGGACATGCCAACGCCACCGGAACCCCCTGCCTTATTGGTTACGACAACCGGCTTACCCAGCGGCGCTTCCAAACCCTTGGCAATGATGCGCGAAGTCATGTCCGAAGCGCCGCCCGGATTGAACGGCACGACGATCGTCACTTCACGCTCAGGGAAGGCACCTTGTGCAAGCGCTTGCGTGACGCCTCCGGTCAACATGGCAAACGACAAAACCGCTGTAGACAACAAACTGATTTTTCTCATCTCTTTTCCTCCTTGGTTGATAAAGTTGCTTCTGCTTCAAGAAATCGTTTTGACGCATACCGCATCATCGGATCAATCCACTTCCCCGGCCAATGCCAACTTCTTGTTCTTGATTTCCGCCAAAACACTGCTGATCAGCACGATCACCGCGAGGATCAGCATGATCAGCGAAATCGGACTCTGCACCAGACCGATCAGGCTGCCATTGTTCATTTTCACTGACTGGAGCAAGGCCTTTTCCATCATGGAGCTGAGTACATAGGTCAGGACGATCGGAGCCATGGGTATATCAATCTTCTTCATCACGTAGCCGAGCACGCCAAACACGAGCATCACGCCGACATCCCACAGATCGTTGGATACCGTGTAGGCGCCAATGGTGCAAATTATAAGAACGATGGGATACAACAGCTTTGCCGGAACCATGGCGATCTTCGCCCACCATCCGGCCATCGGCAGATTCATGATCAGCAGTATCGCATTGCCGATAAACATGCTGGCGATGACACCCCAGACGAAAGTCGGATCCTGTGTAAACAGGACAGGGCCGGGAGTCAAGCCATGCATGATGAATGCACCCAGAAGAATGGCGATCGTCGGCGAGCTGGGAATTCCCAACGTCAGCAACGGAATCATGGCGCCGCCGCAATAAGAATTATTGGCTGTTTCCGGTCCGGCCACGCCTTCGATGGCGCCCTTTCCAAATCTTTCGGGATTTTTCGATAACTTCTTTTCCAGCGAATAAGAAATCAGCGCGGGAACCGCCGAGCTTGTTCCCGGAATCAAACCAATGAGGAAACCCAGACCGGTTCCCCGGAATATCGCCAGGCTCGCCGGCCTGATCTCATCCTTGTTCGGAAACAGACTCGTCAGCTTTTCCGGTTTACCGACGGCCATCAGATTTTCCATACCAAGAAAAATTTCCGACAATCCGAACAAACCCATGGAAACCGTGACGAGATCCAGCCCCTCGATCAGGAACGGCTGCCCAAACGTGTAGCGCATCACACCCGAGACCGGGTCCATTCCAATGATCGACAGCGAAAGGCCGATGAACATGGCTACTAGCCCGCGTACGATGGATGTTCCCATCAAGCCGACCACCATGGTCAAGCCAAACAACATCAGCGAGAACATTTCGGTCGGTCCGAAACGCAGCGCGAATTCGGCCAGAGGCGGGCCAATCAGCGCAAGCCCGATGATCGATGCGATGCCGCCGACAAATGAACCAACGGCCGCAATACCCAGAGCGACCCCGGCCCTTCCTTGCTTGGCCATTTCGTGTCCGTCCAGGCAGGTGATCACCGATGCTGCCTCGCCAGGCGTGTTGATCAGAACCGAGGTGATCGTCCCTCCATACATCCCGCCATAATAGATGCCGGAGAGCATGATGATCGCCGACACCGGAGACATTCCGTACGTCAAAGGAATCAACTTGGCTGTCGCTGTCGTCGGGCCGATGCCGGGAAGCACACCCACCAACTGCCCAACCGTGACACCAACCAGGCAATACAGCAGGTTTTGCCACGTCATGGCTACGGTAAAACCGGACAACAGTCCCTCAAAGGATTCCATTTCTAATTACTCCTCCTGCACCGGGGGCGGAAACAAATTCATCGTAAAACCAACTCCGGTTGAAACCCCGCCCGTAAGAAAGGTGGGAGCCATACCCCGGCTTGAAGGCAGGGGTTTCGGCGACCGTTTTGGGAGGGGATGCAAATCCCTCCCAAAACACGTTAGACCGACAGGCCTGAAGGCC
>BNUC01000150.1 GCA_025997075.1 Betaproteobacteria bacterium
AGGTTTTCAATGTGCCCGTCAAGATCGGCAATCCGGGCATCACGTTCGGCGATTGTCTGACCCAGGTTTTCAATGTGCCCGTCAAGATCGGCAATCCGGGCATCACGTTCGGCGATTGTCTGCCCAAGGTTTTCAATGTGCCCGTCAAGATCGGCAATCCGGGCATCACGTTCGGCGATTGTCTGACCCAGGTTTTCAATGTGCCCGTCAAGATCGGCAATCCGGGCATCACGTTCGGCGATTGTCTGCCCAAGGTTTTCAACGTGCCCGTCAAGATCGGCAATCCGGGCGTCGCGCTTAGCTATTATTTTGTTGAAGCTACTGATTCGGCTATCGCGTTCGCTTATCGTTTGAGTGAGCCCCGTAATTTGATTATCACGTTCACTTACTGTCTGAGCAAACATCATAATCCTGCCATCAGACTCTTTTACTTTCTGGGTGAGGGCATTGATCCTGTCATCACGCTCACATATCTGATGTTGTTGTGTTTTAATCTGATCATGCTCTGGAGTATCCTCTTTATGCTTGAGAATACCCGATTCCTTGTTTGAATAACCATTATAAAAATCAGTCATTAAATGAAGGATACGTTCAGGATATTTTTTTGAAAATCTGGCGCTTTTCAGAAAAACAGCAACGAAATCATTCCATATTCCTTCTTCTGATCTTTGTCCAATGAATGATTCCAACAAAAGAGGGTTATAGCCATTGCGTTTCCCCCATGCCACCATTGCATGACCAGAATTTGGATAAAAACGCCAGCAATCCACCGGCCATTGGTGGAACACGCCATTACTTGGCGCATTCAGATAAAACACGCCGTCATTTTTTAGAATTCTCATCACTTCGAGAAAAACAAGCCAGAAGAACTCAGAATGCTCAAAACAGGAAGAGGAAACAACGACGTCAGCCGATGCGTCTGGAAGAGGAAGTTTGTAGGGGTCATCGATAACTATATCTACCCCATTACCTTCCACAAAATCCAGTCCGATATAACGCACTTCAGCCGGAGCTACGGATCTCAAAGAACCATTTACATCCTGAGAACCAATTTCTATGATCGTAATATCTTTCTTACTTCTAGCAGAGCAGTAAATCTCAAAGAAATTCTGCCCATAGAACATTGCGGATTGATGCATTTACTTTTTCTCCAAACTGATATTCTTTATCGGCAAACCAATCAAGCCCATGCACACAGACGATGTATGCACTCGTACAACCAGCGCATCATGTATCCAGTGATGCTGTACGTGCTGTTCCTGAGTACCTTCTGCGATCGCCGGCGAAATGCTGTAATCGCCCGATGGCAAAACAGGAAGCCGAAACTCAAAACGCGCTCTCAGTTCAGTTCCAGCCTCTGCTGCTACCGGCTTATATTGATAAGTGAGGTAGGTGTTATCTACAAAGATGTTCTGCCCTAAACGATCTTTGAATTGAAAACCAATAATTGGCCGCAGCATATCTTTGTGAATGGCGCAGCGAATCTCCAGAATGACATCCTCCCCGCCGACAATCCACGATAAAGGCATATCTTCTTTATCGAGCAGGCGTACCGAGATAATCTTTGCATCTCCAGTTCCAAAACTGGCTTGCTCAGGATCGAACCTGAAAACTTCGATATCATTGCGCAAGGTTGATGAATTAATCATCGATTCGCGCATATCGCGATATTCCTCCACATTTGTCGTCTGATCTCCCGGTTCAGGCTCAATCTTTGATTCAGATATAGAAACACCATCGATGTCCTGGCTTGATTCGTACAAATCTTCCAGATAGTGTTCGATGACCCGTTTGGGCGAACCTGAATCGATAACCTGTCCACGACTCAGCAGGATTCCACTATTGCATAAATTGACGACAGCGCTTGTATCGTGGCTCACAAACAAAACCGTTCCGGACTTCATGAAGTTTCTCAGGAAACGCATGCATTTTTGGACAAAAAAAGCGTCCCCTACCGCGAGCGCCTCGTCAACAACAAGAATATCTGCATCCACATACGCGACAACGGCAAAGGCCAGCCTGACCATCATCCCACTGGAGTATGTTTTAACAGGCTGCTCGATAAATTCGCCAATATCCGCAAAGGCCGCAATATCATCAAAGCGCTGATCAATTTCTTCTTTGCTCAGGCCAAGCACCGTTCCATTCATGTAAACATTCTCACGCCCGGTAAATTCGGGATTGAATCCTGAGCCAAGTTCGAGCAAGGCGGCAATACGCCCATTGGTCTGGATGCTGCCGCTGGTGGGATTGAGCGTACCGCAGATCGTCTGCAACAAGGTGGATTTTCCGGAACCGTTACGGCCGATGATGCCGACTGTCTCGCCTTTTTTGACTTCAAACGAAACATCCCTTAGCGCCCAGAACTCCCGAAAATATTGCTTGGGCTGCAAGCCCACCATGCGTTGAACACGGGGCAATACAAACTGCTTGAGCCGGTCACGCGGCTGGTCGTAAATCTGGTAACACTTGCTTAAGCGTTCAACTTTGATAGCGATTTCAGAGGACATCGGCAAATCCCTTGCGTGCCTTCTGAAACCAGGCGAAGCCCAGCCAGGCAATCAGTAGCGCAGCCAACCAATAAGCCGCCAGTACAAGAAAATCCGGAGGGTTACCCCAACACAACACTTCTCTTGTCTGCTCAATCACCAGGGTCAAGGGATTGAAATACAGCAGGGCGCGATAATCCTCCGGCAGCATGGTAATGGGATAAAAAATCGGACATACAAACAAGAGCACCGTGGTAACGATGCCAATAAGCTGCGACACATCGCGTAAATAAACCCCCAACGAAGCCAAAGCCCAACTTAACCCCATAATGAGCATGGAGAGCGGCAGAATGATCAGAGGCAGATAGAAAATCGTCACATGCGGCATGCCGAACAGAAAAACATAAGCAAACAGCCAGACTCCCAAGCTGATGGAACAATGAAACAAGGCCGATAATAAGATCACAAAAGGCAGGATTTCCAATGGAAAAATGACTTTTTTGACATAATTTGTATTGGACAAAATCAAGGTTGGCGCGCGATTGATACATTCGGCGAACACATTGAAAATCATCAAACCGGAAAATAATACCAGAGCAAATTCGGTCTTCGATTCACTCCCCACACTCCAGCGCGCTTTGAACACCACGGAAAAAACGAAGGTGTAAACCATCAACATGAAGAGCGGGTTGAAGAAAGACCAGAGCAGCCCCATAACCGAACCGCGATAGCGGCCAAGAACTTCTCGCTTGGACATTTGCGCAATAAGGCCCCGATTACTCCACAAGGAGTAAAACAGGGCATACGGCGACACGGGTTGTGCGGTGTGTGGATTCATTTTGCCAAGCAGGAAATTAGCGACAGGCCAAAAGCTCTGGATTCTCGCCGTGGTTGAACCGAGGTTTTTCGGATAATCAAAGACGACATCATATTTTCTTGAAAATCGCTGCAATGATTAAACCGAGATTGCCCAACAGGGTTTGTCTGTAAATACCTAACTTTGCCAAACCCACCAGACGAGGCAAAAGGCTTTTCTCGCGAGTGAGCGCGAAGCGATGAAGAATTTCCCGGTTTTTTGGCGTGAGTTTGTTTTCCAGCTTTAGAAGCGCCTTGATGTGATCATCGTTCCATTTTTTGAAACGGCCTTGAAACATCATCCGGATACGAACGAAACGCGATGACCATTTATTGTTCATTCCGACCAAATTATCGGCGTGCTGGCGATAACGCAGTGAGGGGTATGAATCGTAGAAAACCCGTCCGCCACAACCCGTAACAACCTGATAGGCCCACCAGTCGTGCGTGATGGCGGAAATTTCTTCGCCAGCCAGGCGGAGAAGTTCACGAGCAGCATTGTTGAACACCATCGTATTGCCTCCTCCAATGTTTTGCACCAGGGCGTTGAGAAAACCGGGCGGCTTTGAAAACAATGGGGAAAAACCTATCTGCTTGCCATCCGCGTCGATCAGGCGCGTCCGGGAACAATAAAGCGCCGGAACATCTTCAGGGATGGATTTCAACCAGCGAATCGATCGTTCCAGTTTGTCTGCTTCCCAGATATCATCCTGGTCCGCATAGGCGTAGTAGTTTGCCTGTATATCGGATTTGCATGTCAACGATAAATAATTGGCGGCAAAGCCCTTTCCAGGCCCGGCCAACAGGGAAAGCCGTTCTCCCCACTCTTCGCGATAACGTTTAAGAATCGCGCATGTATCATCCTTCGAACCCATCATCGGATACACACACCTGCCAGTAGCTATGCGTCTGCGCTACAAACGATTGCAACTGCTCATGCAGATAACACTGTCCTTGATATGTACAAAGAAGAATGGCTACCACGGAATGATTCATCGCAAAATAACTGTGCTTAAACTCTATTTTTTGAGATGCTGTTTAACAGCTTCTACCCGATAAACCTTGTTTCCAGCTTGTTCGACCCGTAATTCCCCGTGCTCTCGGCGCGAGGCGCACTGAGCTACCTGGTTGGCTGTAACGCATTCTTCCGTTTTTTTTGCACTGGAACTTTTTACTGCGCAAATAGTCATCCATACATGGCAAGCGTAGGTTGGGAAAGCAAAGCGCATCCCGACATTTGTAAACAACTGGCGTGAGCGCCGCAAACGAGGAAGCGGCGATTGCTATTCTTGCGGCGCTTCGCGCCGGAAAGTACGTTTGTCGGGATGCGCCGCAGCGCGGCTTTCCCAGCCTACGCGGTTCCCGGCGGTCTCTTTGGCTCCGGCTTGGGGAACATCTGTTTTGGGCATATTTGGGCATATGGAAAGTCTGTTCAATAGAAATGAACAAAAACTTTACCATAAAGAGTAACAAACAAGCCTGTTTAATCTCCTGAAAATTTAATTTTCTGTTCATGGATGAAAAAACAGAGTTCAGCGAACGCTTGAAGCAGGCCATACAGGACGCCGGATATAACGTGCGGCCTATCGTGTTGGAACGTGAGTTCAATACCCGCTATTGGGGCCATCCAGTCACGGTACAGGCCGTGCGCCGCTGGCTCAAGGGAGAGTCGATCCCCTCGCAGGACAAGTTGCAGGTCCTTGCGGAATGGTTGCAGGTGGAGGCGCACGTTTTGCGCTTCGGCGGCCAGCCTCGACTATCCGTCATCCAGCGAAAGAAGCGTTGGTATGAAACCGTCGAAGGCCCCGAGCGTGAAGTGCTGGAAGCCTTCATGGAACTTCCCGCCGAAGAGCGCAAAGCCGTGCGGACGGTGATTCTGGCGTTGGTGAAGGGGAAAAGTTAGACGGGCGATGCGCTATCGGCTTATTCGAGCAGAGCAAGCGTTGGAAAAGCCGCGCAGCGGCGCATCCCGACGGTTGTATCTTCCAGCGCGAAGCGCTGCTTAAACGGCGGGCATTATCTATTTGCGGCGCTTCGCGCCGGTTGTTTACGATCGGGATAAGGGGTGGCTTTCGCCGCGCCCCTCCCACACCACCCGGCATGCGGGTTCGCACCGGGCGCTTGGAATGGTTGAGGTCATGTCGCAGGTCACCCTGTTTCATGCCTGGTTTCGCTGATTCGGATTCGGCAATATAGGTTCTCTCACTGCCACGTCCTTGCAGGCTTCACATGCGCCGATTTTGTGGCGAGCTTCATTTCCATGAACATCTGAGGCCATCCTATCTCGATAATCCAAGAGCGGCTCTTTCCATTCCTTCGGTCCTTCGCTTTCGGTCTCGGCTTCTTCGGCCACGCCTATCCTCGACGAAATTGGCTGCGATGTCAGGAATACCTACGCAAACCAACAGGATATAGCTTGGGGTGTCAAATGGGAGGCGCTTATATAGAACTCCACACGATGGTCATGAGTCCGCAAAACACGCTGATTTTTTGCCAGAGATTTGTATGGAGCTTTTTCACGTCAGACATGGATTCCCCAAAAGCCGATCTTTACCGTGTGTTGTTTACCTCCGGCCGCGTTACACATTTATCGGGTCCACTGGTTGAGACAATCCCGCGCGCTGTCGATCAGTTCCCCGGCTGTCAGGCCGATTGACCCCTTGCCTTGGTTCACCAGATGGTCGGCCGCCAGACCGTGAAGATGCACGGCGGCCGGCAATGCCTGTTGCGGCGGCCATCCCTGCGCCAGCAGGGCGGTGATCATGCCGGTCAGCACATCACCGCTGCCGGCAGTGGCCAGGCCGGGATTGCCGGAGGTGTTGATGGACCACGCGCCGCCAGGTTCGGCGATGACGGTGCCGCAGCCCTTCAGCGCGACAAAGGCGTCGAAGTTCGCGGCCAGTTGGCAGGCTGCCGCGATGCGGTCGTTTTGCACGTCCTGGGTGTTGCAAGCCAGCAGCCGGGCGGCTTCCGTGGGGTGCGGCGTCAGCAGCGCCGGCGCGCGCCTCGCCTTGACGGCCTGGCGTAATTTGTCGTTCTCGGCAATCCGGTTCAGCGCATCGGCATCGAGTACGAGCGGAATGTCCAGGTGGCAAGCCTTCTCGATCAGGGCGATCACTTCAGCGCTGTCGCCCATGCCCGGACCGCAGGCCAGCGCGCTCAGTTCCGTGGCCAGCAATTGCTCGGGGCGACGGATCATCAGTTCGGGTTGCAGCGGGTCGAGCGAAGGGGCATTGTTGTCGATCAGTCCGAGGTAGACGCGCCCGCTGCCCAGACGTAAGGCGGCGCGAGCGCAGAGCAGCGCGGCGCCGACCATGCCCGATGCGCCGCCGAGAATGCCGGCGTTACCGTAACTGCCCTTGTGCGTGTTGCGCCGGCGCGGCCGAAGCTGGTCGGCGAATTGAGCGCGCGAGACGATGTGGCCGGGCGAGCCGTTGAAAGTCGACGGGTCGAGGTCGAGCGCGGCGACCGTCACCTCGCCGCAGTGATCCGGGCCGTCAGCGGTAAAAAGTCCGGGCTTGGCGGCGATGAAGGTGATGGTGTGGCTGGCGCGGATGCTTATTCCGTGGAGAACGCCGGTATCGGCGTCAAGGCCGCTCGGGCAATCGAGCGCGAGCAGCGGGCAATGGTCGCGTTCGGCCAGGATGTTGGCCTGCGCGATCAGGTCGGCGAAAGCGCCAGTGATATCGCGTGTCAGCCCGATGCCGAACAGGCCGTCGACGATCAGCGACCAGCTTATGTCGCCCGGAATCGCCGCGCATGTCGCGTACTTTGCTCCGCCGGCATCGGAAAAGCGGCGAAAGGCGTCGGCGGCGTCGGCCGGCAGACGGGCCGCATCGCCGGTAAAGACCACGAATACCTCCAGAAAACGTTCGCGCAACAGACGGGCGACCTCGAAGGCATCGCCGCCGTTGTTTCCGGGGCCGGCAAGAATCAGCACCGGAGAAGGACCGTCGTTGCGGATCGCGGCGGCGAGATCAGCGCCCGCACGGCCGGCGCGCAACATCAGCCGCTGATCGGCGGCGATCGTTTCGATTCGGCGCAGGTCGGGAGAACGGTAAAGCGCGGTGGAAGACATGGCGGGGTGGCACATAGGGAAAGGTGATGGAAGCATAGTCTGATTCCGATGTCTACCATTACGGTAACATCTGAACAATCTGTTGTTATTTAAGGATTTTGTAGTAAAACATCGTTACATCGGGTGGAAAATCAGGAGTCTGTCGCCTTCCCGGAATTCAAAAAAATTTAGAAATCAGGGTCGCCACTCCCATCAAGCAGCTTTTGTAGGCGATCATTTACCCACTGAAAGCCAATGTATTCCTGTTCCAGGCGCAGTCCTACGCGAATGCGGTTGTCGCGCAGATCGTCGTAGAGGGCGCTCTCCTCAAACCTCAGCCTGCGCAAGTCTACGCGCAGGGGCTTGTCCTCGTTCCCCCAGACGGCGGCATGGGCATCGAGGGTGGCCCTGTCCATCAGGAACGACTCCACATGCTCAAAGTGACCGCGCAACTGATCCAGAATGCCGAAGCCGTGGGTGTCGATATCGCCCCAGTAGTGCATCGCGCATTGCTTCAGCCAATGGCTGCGCGCCAGCACCGCCCAGCCGTAGCCTGCGCCAAAGATAACGATGGCATTACGAACCGGCGGGAAGGCCAGGAAATTGGTCTCATTTTCGGTGATGAAAACGCGCTTTACCGCGAGTTGCAGGCGACTGAAACTCCCGGCATCCAGGCTCATGTTGGGGCATGGCGAACCCGGCAGCGTCTGATACCAATTTGCGTTCGATGATATAGAGGCTACCCACCTGAATCTAAAGATAAAGCATGGAGATATCTCCATATTTATATTATTGAAAGCAAGTTGGTATCAGGCCGGTATCTCCCTTATTTTTTCA
>BNUC01000151.1 GCA_025997075.1 Betaproteobacteria bacterium
GACCCCGTAGGCGCGTTCCATGAGCTTCCTGGTGGCCAGACCGGACAAGGCGCCATGCAGGGTATCGGTTTGTGCCAGCAGCACGATATCCGCGGCCGTGTAGAGGCACGCAAAGCTCGTCCGCGTACCCCGGTAACGCTTGACCAGCGGAGCGCGCTCACCGCTCCGTTTCACCAGCCGGGCCATCTGTTGCCGGGAGTAGCCGCTGACTCGTTCCAGAAAACGTGACACAATGGCCTTGTCGGCTCGCTTCAGCTGACCGTATCCGAAGCGCTTGACGGTTCGGGCTATGAACGCATATCGCTCCTCTCCCGACACCGTGAAATCCATCATCACGGTTCCCTCTAAAAAACCCTTGCAAATCCGCCAAGGTCCTCAATTGTTCATCGTTCATATCGATCACCATGCCTCACATCATGATCGATTACGGCTCCCTGCTCAGACTCATTCCCCGTTGGATTCACACCCCTTCGCTCAGACTCATACCCCATTGGATAAGTCTCCTCTTTGACGTAAACAAGATGGATTGCTATAATGCATTGCTTCGTTGGCCAGGTAGCTCAGTTGGTAGAGCAGCGGACTGAAAATCCGCGTGTCGGCAGTTCGATTCTGCCCTTGGCCACCACTCATAGGCGCCCAACCGTTCTCGGTTGGGCGTTTTCTTTTGCGGCTTCCGCACGCCATGCGGGCTTCCGCGCCGTTCTGCGTGTGCCAGCCGGTCCGGGCAGAGGCGGCGTGACCCATCCGGTTCGCCCCTGTTCCGCCTTATCTTCTCTCGAAACCTGCACCAACTTCTTCGCCGTGGCACACGCAGACGGTGTTGTTCGTCAACCACTTGCGCGTGTGCCGATGGGAATAGTTGGTTCGCGGGTTTGCACGAGCAAAGTAGAAGCAAACCCGCGAGGCCAACCCCAGCATCACCCCTTGGGCGGGAACGGATCGTCACCGTAGCTGTTGCGCTCACGGATCTGACCGTCACGACCTTGGATGAACATCTCGCTCTGCTGGTTGATGGCGATGTCCCGTGCGCGGTCAATCGCCTGCTGCTGCGTGTCGTGGACAGAGGTGAGGCGGTCGTTGCCTTCACCGCGCACGCCCCACTGATCACCGCCGTTGATGGGAACGACCCATTGGTTTTTTCCGCTCATTGCAAATACTCCGAAAATTGAAAAGGACAGGCTCTTGAAGTCAGCGCGAGCCCAGGCGCTTCATGCATGGAACTCATGTCATCAGCGTCTCCTCCTTTCCCGATGTCTGGTGTAGGGACGCCGCCGCCGCGCATGGCATCGCATACAGCCCCGCGCGTTGCTGCGTGACCACGAGCGCGCCGTAGGCTGCGTGCTGTGCAGCAGGCTCCGGCTTGCCCTTGTCCTTCGTCTTGATCTTGAATAGGTCGCTCGGCTTGGCGCTGTCCAGACCTGCGCGCTGCATGATCCACTCCGCCGTCACGGCTTCGCCCTTGAACGACCACAACGACTCGAACACTTTGGCCTGACCATCGGTGAATCGAACCTGCTTGCCGTCGTCCGGCAGCGTCGCCCACCTGAAGTTTGCCGAGAACGGCCCGTTTACCGGCGTGGCCGGATCGGCGACCACTGGTGTCGCGGACGGCGACGTGGCGATGAACGTGATTCCGCCGCCGTAGAACGTGAAGCGTTTCTCCAGCACCAACCACTCCACGCCGGTTCCGAAGGGCGATCCGCGCGTCGCGCGCGGCCTCGGCGTGATCACCCGGATGTCGCCACCAGCCACGCGCACCCGACCCAGCAGCGCAGGTTCTTGCAGCACCCGCGACAGGTCGCGAGCCAGCACGACAGGCGACCGCTGTGCATCGCCCAGCCGCCATACGCCGCTGCCCAGATCATCGATGCCATCGCGGCTTTCGATGCCGAGCGCGAGGCGCATCTTCTGGCGCAGCCAATCCTCGTCCAGGGCCAACGCCGTGCCGTCGTTTGCTTCGACGGCCACTGGCCCGCAGTCCGGGCAACGGCACGTCCGCCCGCCAAGGCCATCGCCCCAAACCTGCGCCCGGTGCTGCTGGCAGTGCGGGCAGAGCACGAACGACTGATCCACGACCGTCGGCTTGACGACTTTGCCGAGGACGGGCAGCGCCGATGCCTCACGCGGCGACAGCGCGGCGCGCAGCACGGGCGTGCCGCCCGCGAACAGGCGGCAGACCAAAGCCCAAGCATCATGCGCCGCCATCGGATCAGTCCTCGATCACCGGCGTCGAACTGACCGCGTCCGCTTCCGGCGGCATCTCGTGCGCATTCAGGGTCTGGCCCTTCTGCAAGATGCCCACCGTAACCAGATAGCCTTCCAGTTGCGCCTGCATCTTGGCGTCGAACTTGTGCAGGTTGAGCCGCCCCTTGCTGGTCACTTCGATGGTGACCACCTTCGGGCGCGTGCGGCCCGGCTCCGGCGGGTAGTAGAGATTGACCTGCGCCGCCGTCACCGCCCAGTTGCCTTCCAGCGGGCCGTGCAGTTTTTCCTTCAGCAGCTCATGCACGGAGCGTTGCTGGCCGTAGCCCGCTGGCCCACCTTGCCGGAAGCCGAGTTCGATCAGGCGGCACTGCCCGGCAAACACCTTCGCCGACAGCTCGCGGCTGTATTCACCGGCCATCGCGCGCTTGATACCCTTGACGATGGTGGGCACGGGCGAGCCGTCGTTCTCGAACTGCTCGGCGCAGTAGGCGACCTGAATCCCGGCGCGGCGGCAGATGTATTCGTAGTAGGCGCTTTCGTCGGCATCCTGAAACCGGCCCCAGCGGCTCACGTCGTAGACGAGGATGATCTGAAAGTCGGCCTTGCCCGCCTGCACATCCGCGATCAGTTGCTGGAGCGCCTGCCTGCCGTCGATGCGCAGCCCGCTCTTGCCCTCGTCAGCGTAGGTGCGGACGATCTCGATGTTGCGCCGGGCGGCGTACTCGCGGATTTTGTCGCCCTGGTTCTCCGTCGAGTAGACACGTCCATCTTGCGCGGATACGTCACGGCCACCGGCGTGATCTCGACGACCCACGAAGCGCCGTTTTCCTTCGGAAACGCCGGGTGCCGCGTGATGCGGTACAGGCCGGTCGGCAGGTCGCACACGTCCACCTTTGCAAGATCGACGTCTGGCCCCTGATTCCGCACACCGGCGTCGCGTGATCGCTGCTGCTCGCGGTTGCGCTGCGCGTAGTCGGGCTGGGCATCGCGGTAGCCGCGCCAGTAGTCTGGATTGCGTTGCGACCACGCCTGCTGCGCGGCGCGCTGGCAGTCGGGCAAAGAGCAGTAGGCTTGGTCGGGAACTTGCGGGCGGGGTGCGAAAGGCTTGCCGCAGCAGGCGCAGCGTCGGGTCATCGTCGGGATCTCCATGCAAAGGGGTGCTGGAAACCGCGACGGCACTGCTGCCGCGCCCGCATGCGGGGTACGCTTGACCTCGATCCGTCAGTGGGGCGTTCTCCTCGTTCGGGGCGTGCGCCCAGTGGCGCGGGTTCCTATCCATCGGTTGTTATTGACATCTACCGATGTTATGGAACAATATGCCGGATCATGGACACGACCGCTGACAAGCTGCTGGATCTGGTGCGCACGCAGGGACTGCTGCGCCCGCATGATCTGGCCCCGCTGGGCATCCCACGGGTGGCCCTGACGCGGGCGGTGCGGCGCGGGCAACTGGAGCGCGTCGGACGCGGCCTGTACGGCCTCACGGCGCGTCCGGTGTCGGCGCATGGCACGCTGGCCGAGGTCGCCCGCCGCGTGCCCAAGGGCGTCGTGTGCCTGCTGTCGGCACTGCGCTTCCACGACCTGACGACGCAGGCTCCGTTCGAGGTCTGGCTCGCCATCGACAACAAGGCGGCCACGCCAAAGCTCGACTACCCGCCGCTGCGCCTCGTGCGCTTCTCCGGCGCGGCGCTGACCGAGGGCGCGGAGGAACACGTCGTCGATGGCGTCACCGTCCGCGTCACCAGCGTCGCCAAGACCGTGGCCGACTGCTTCAAGTACCGCAACAAGATCGGCCTCGACGTGGCGCTGGAGGCGCTGCGCGAGGCATGGAACGCCAAGCGCATGACCAGCGACGAGATCTGGCACTACGCCAAGATCGACCGCGTCGCCAACGTGATGCGCCCCTATCTGGAGAGCCTGGCATGAACGAACCCGACAAGGGCAGGCGCAACGTCGCTGCATCGGTTTGCGCCCGGCTGCTCAACAAGGCACGCGCCGAAAAACTCGACTTCAACCTGCTGCTGACCCGCTACGCACTGGAGCGCATCCTGTATCGCCTGAGCGTCTCGGAGCAGCGCGGGCAATTCCTGCTCAAAGGCGCACTGCTGTTCGATCTCTGGTTTGACCTGCCGCATCGCCCAACGCACGATGCCGATCTGCTGGGCTTCGGCTCTACCGACATTCCGTATCTGGAGAACCTGTTCCGCGAGATCAGCCAGATCGTCAGCGATGACGGCATCGTGTTTCAGGCCGACAGCGTGAAAGCCGCCGAAATCCGCAAGGAGGCGAACTACGCGGGTGTCCGGGTGACGATGATCGGCCTGCTCGACGGCGCGCGCTGTCCGGTGCAGATCGACATCGGCTTCGGCGACGCCGTCACGCCCGCGCCGGAGAACGTGCAGTACCCGGTCATCCTCGATGGCATGCCGCAGCCGCAACTGCGGGTCTATCCTCGCTACACCGTCGTCGCCGAAAAGCTGGAGGCGATGGTCAAGCTTGGCATCCTCAACAGCCGGATGAAGGACTACTTCGACCTGTGGGTTCTGGCCCGGCATTCCGACTTCGACGGCGCGGTGCTGGCGCAGGCGATTCGCGTCACATTCGAGCGGCGGGGCACGGCCATCCCGCCCGGCGCGCCGCTGGGTCTGACCGACGAGTTCGGTCTAGACGAGCAGAAGACCAAGCAGTGGCAGGCGTTCCTGCGCAAGAACACCCTGGAGCCAATGCCGCTGGCCACGGTGATCGCGGCGCTGCGCGAATTCCTGCTGCCGGTGCTGGCGGCGCTCGCGGCGGGCGATGGTTTCGACCGCCAGTGGCGCGCGGGTGCGGGCTGGGACGGGATCAAGTGAACGGCCAGTTCGATTCCGCGTTTGGGGATCGAACCGCAGACCGTTCGTTGCCTACGGCAGCGAGGAAATACGCGGTGGCGGGGCGTTTTCCCTCGGATGCGCGCCCAGTGTAGAATCACGCCCAAGGTGGCAATGCCCGTGTGGCAGGAAAGTTTCCTCTAGCGGGGAACTACACCACCAATGTTCAAAAAACCAACCGCAGTTGGTTTTTTATCACTCTCGCCAGTTCTGACACGGATTCCGGGCATAGCGCTCGTGAGGGCGCATCTTTCATTTTCGCGGGTTTTGGTGCAGTCGGTTGTGCTTGGCAACTCCTGTGATGGAAGCGGCCGAGAATATCGCAGCCGCAGAAAAAACGCCCGGGGCCATCAGGAGCCTTCCTTTGGAGTTGTGGAGTAGCTTGGGGCTAACACCGCGTTCTTGACGGCGTACAGCGCCAAGTGATCTTTAAGCCAGAGCCTGAATTCGTGTCCGCGCAAACTATGATCGGGTGAGCAGTCTACACTCCACTTGCGCAGGATATATCCGACCGTAGCAGCGCACAGTTTTATCCGTAACGCCGTCCCGCATATCAAGATCTCAAACAGCAGCGATGGGGGCAGAATGTCCGTTTGGAGCAAGAGCGGATCGATTGGGAGACTACTTAGCACACCTTGCAGCATTCGATTTTCCAGGACTACTGATCTGCAGCAGGTTGCCGTTGATAGCAATCACTTGGTTAGCACAACACGTTCAGCATTTTCTCGGCTTCGTGCCACACCATCTAATGTGCCCCGCGCGCGACCATGAAATCGAAAACAATACCGGCAAAGATGCTCGCGCCAATCCAATTGTTGTGCAGGAAAGCCTTGAAGCAACGGGACGGTTCGCGGTCGCGGATCAGTGTGTAGTGGTAAATGGCCAGCGCTACGGCCACGCACAGTCCGGCGTAGAAAGCCCAGCGCGCCCGCATCTGGTAGCCCACCCAGGCAATCAGGGCGAAGGTCATGGTATAACAGAACATCACGATCACCACGTCGAAACGTCCGAAGGTGATCGCCGAGGTTTTGATACCGATTTTCAGATCATCGGCGCGATCGACCATGGCGTATTCCGTATCGTAGGCAATCGCCCAGAACACGTTGGCCAGCAACAGCGCCCAGGCCGTTACCGGAATGATGTCGAACTGCACGGCATACGCCATTGGAATTCCAAAACCGAAAGCCACGCCCAGGTAAGCCTGCGGCACGGCGAAAAACCGCTTGGTAAACGGATAGCTGATCGCCAGAAACAAAGCCGGCACGGACAAGGCGACGACATGCCAGCTATGCAGCGACAGAACCATGGAGAAAGCGCAAAAGACCAGCACAATAAAGACCAGCAGCGCCTCTCTGACCGAAACTTCCCCGGTGGCCAGGGGCCGGTTTTTGGTGCGCTCGACCTGCAGATCGAACTTGCGGTCGGCTACGTCGTTGATCACGCATCCCGCCGAACGCATGATCACCGTCCCCAGCATAAAAATCCACACCACGATCCAGCCCGGCGTCCCCCACGTGGAGAGCCAGAGCGCCCACAGGGTCGGCCACAGCAGCAACAGAATGCCGATTGGTTTGTCCAGGCGCATCAGCTTTTCATAAAGCTCGATGCGTTTCCACAGGGTAGAGGTGTCAGTTGTCATGAACTGTGCCGCGTTTAATAGTGGGGGACATAATATTACTTTCTCCGCAAGTCGTCAGCTCATCGGAAGCCATCGCGATTATCTGTTTAAGGGGAAAGTCCTGAAACTGGCTTGTGAACTCCCAGAACTGAAGGTGCTTAGGGCAGGTCTGCTGCAATGAAGTGTTAGCGAAGTAATCGGGCCTGTACCGCAAATCGTCCCGAAGAAACACGTAGCGGTCGAAAATGGTGAAATTTTCATATCAATAAAATCAATAGGTTAAGTGGTGTTTCTTGAGAGGCAGTGGAGCTTGTCACGACCTGTTTATGGGCAAAGCCTCGAACCGGCTTTGTGAAATACCCCCGTACGTCCAGAAGCGAATGTGCTGGTAGTGAAGTGTTAAACTTTTCTGGCGACAAAGGCATATAGCTCTTCATAGGTAATAGAATATCTTCCATGCATGAATAGATTGGCATACTTATCAAAGTCTGCTTTGTTTGATTTAACGAGCTGTTTAAGCTGTTTTCGATAACTTCGGAGATTTTCGCGGGGCATACCATTTCTAACCAACTCCGACAAGAGATTTTCTATGCGAGAGTTACGACCTTTGCCAATACACTGTTGACTAATATAGTTTCCAAAGACTATACAAAACATCTTTTCTACATGAAATTGCTTGAATTTCTCATCCACTTCCTTCATGGCGATTTGAAGCGAGCAGCTTTGAAAAAGTACCCTGTAGAACTTTTTCATGACACTATCAATTTCTCCTGCTAATACTTTCTCGTCGCTGCCGATCAAAAAATAGAATGGCGAAGGCTCTGTAATTTTTATTGCTTTTATGGCGTAAAGACCAAAGCAACTTGCCATTACAACGCCTAGATTATTTTTAGTAGCTTTGTTTATCTTTCCAAGATAGCTTGCAAGCTCCGCCCAAGAAACTTGCATATGGTCGAGAGCAGTAAATAATTCCGATCTGGAGGCAACAGAAACAATTGAGCAGTAGGGTGTTTCGGTTTCATACTTAAGATCGGACAACTCTCCGTGGAGGTGTTTGGCTGTTTGGAGTTCTGAGGACTTTAATCCGTTCAAAATACAGACCGAATTATTTGAAAAGCCTGAATCGAAAGTAAGTGCGTTCATCCAGATGCCTAACGCCTGAGTTAATCAGCGACCGTAGGCTGTCCGCTTGAACGAAAAGTTAAACTTTTGCATGAAACTTCCCACGAAGCAAGCACGTCGGGAAGCGAGGGTTTGATACCAACTTGCTTTCAATAATATAAATATGGAGATATCTCCATGCTTTATCTTTAGATTTAGGTGGGTAGCCTCTATATTAACCCGGCAAATATATAGGGCATATATGTTATAATGTTGTCATGAAAAGAGAAGACGCCCGGAGTCTCAGCGTTGCTGAGCAAAGAGAGAAACGCAAGATTGCGTTGCGGATGAGATTAAAC
>BNUC01000152.1 GCA_025997075.1 Betaproteobacteria bacterium
CTTGATCATCCGCACAACCTGCAACTTGAAGCTCGCGTCGAAGACCCTTCTCGTTTGGCTCATCTTCTTCTCCTCTATAGGTGATTTTCTACCTATCTACCTGTCCGAGGAAATTAGACCACAACAGCGCGGTTCAGCACGAAACACGCTTGGAGCATGCCAAAGCAGCCCTTTTTATGTTTGCTTTAATGTGCCGCAAAAACATGCACAACCGTCTTTTATCGCGATGTTGAATCGCTTGCGGATAGTACCTGGCGGGCTGTTATGCTATCTGAAATAGTGCTTTGGGATGAGTTGCGTGTACTGTCAAGTATACTGTCAGAGTATCGTGAGTGGGCGCCTGAAGGGCGATAGCCGGGATGCGGTGCGCTCGGATGCCCTATCTGTTCTGTGCGTTGTTTTCGACCCGTCAGGAGCAGGGCTGTTATTTTCCCAGCATCGCTCGCATCGCCGCCAGTCGTGCCGCGCCGGTGGCCTTGTCGGGCATGGCGTCGGCCTTGCCACCGGAGAAGCGCAGGTCGTCGCCCATTTCGGCGATGAAGCGCGAGGGTTCGCCGGGAATCAGCTCCCGCCCCCTTTTCCGCTTTTCTGCGTAGCTGACGTGCAATGAACGTTGCGCGCGCGTGATGCCGACGTACATCAGGCGGCGTTCTTCTTCCAGCCGGGCCGGGTCCAGCGATTCGCGGTGTGGGAGCACGCCTTCCTCGACGCCGATCAGGAAGACGTGTTTGAACTCCAGCCCCTTGGCGGCATGCAGGGTCGACAGTTGCACGACGTCGGGTCGGCTGCCGTCTTCCTGCCGGTCGAGCAGGTTGATCAGGGCGATCATCTGGGTGATTTCGATCAAGGTCTTTTTTTCTTCCTCGCCCTTTTGTGTCAGCCAGTCTTTCAGTTCCAGCACGTTTTCCCAGCGCGTCTGCGCGACGCGTTTTTCCTCTTCGCCATGGAGCCAGGACTCGTAGCCGATCGCCACGAGCAGGTCTTCGATCACCTGTCCGGCCGGTTCCCTGGCCGCGCGGGATTCGAAGTTCCCGATGAATCGGCAGAATTCCACGAGCGGCGTGAACTGGCGCGCCTGCACGCGGTGCGCGAAGCCTTCTTCCCCGGCGGCGGCGAACAGCGACAGATGCCGTTCGCCGGCGTACTTGCCAAGGCTCTCCAGCGTCGTGCCGCCGACGCCGCGCCGGGGCGTGGTCACGGCGCGGATGAAGGCCGGATCGTCGTCGTTGTTGGCCAGCAGGCGCAGGTAGGAGGTGATGTCCTTGATTTCGGTTTTGTCGAAAAACGATTGCCCGCCCGAGAGCAGGTAGGGTACGCGCTGGTCGCGCAGTTGCTGCTCCAGCGCCCGCGCCTGGAAATTGCCGCGATAGAGGATGGCGTAGTCGGAAAATTTCGCGTGGTGCTCGAAGCGGTGCGCCTGCAACTTCATCACCACCTGCCCGGCTTCCTTCTCGTTGTCCCGGCACGCCGTCACGCTGATCGGGTCGCCCTGTCCGAGTTCCGACCACAGCTTCTTGTCGAACAGCTTTTCGTTGTGCGCGATCAGCGCATTGGCCGCCTTGAGGATGCGCACCGTCGAACGGTAATTCTGTTCGAGTTTGATCAGCTTGAGATTCGGGTAATCGCGCGGCAGGGCGCGCAGGTTTTCGATGTCCGCCCCGCGCCAGCCGTAGATCGCCTGATCGTCGTCGCCGACGGCGGTGAAGGCCGCGCGCGACCCGGCCAGCAAGCGGAGCAACTGGTACTGGCAGGCGTTGGTGTCCTGATATTCGTCGATCAGCAGGTAGCGCAGGCGGTTCTGCCATTTGTCCAGCGCTTCGGGAGATACGCGGAACAATTCGACCGGCAGCGCGATCAGGTCATCGAAGTCGACGGCCTGGTAGGCTTTCAGCGTCGCCGCGTAACTCGCGTAAGTCTGCGCGGCGAGTTTTTCGATGTCGTTTCCGGCGTTATTCCTCGCCTGGTCGGGCGACACCAGCGCGTTCTTCCAGTTGGAAATCAATGATTGCAGGTGGCGAATCGTCACCCTGTCCACGCTGCCCGACAGGTCGGCCAGGATGCCGAAACTATCGGCCGCGTCGAAGATGGAGAAACGTGGTTTGTAACCGAGCGTTTTGGCCTCTTCGCGCAGGATGCGCACGCCGAACGAATGGAAGGTCGAAATGGTCAGCCCGTCCGGCCGCCCTCCGAGCAGTCGCCCGACGCGTTCCTGCATCTCGCGCGCGGCTTTGTTGGTGAAAGTGATGGCGGCGATGCTGCGGGGATTGAAACCGCATTCGCTGATGAGATAGGCGATTTTCTGGGTGATCACGCGCGTCTTGCCGGAACCCGCGCCGGCCAGGACCAGCAGGGGACCGTCGAGGTAACGGATGGCTTCGCGTTGAGAAGGATTGAGCAGGGCAGACATCGGGCGGTAATCTTAAAAAATTGTTTTTTAGTGATTTTTTACAATCATGAAAATTTTTTTATTTGTATTATTTGCTCTTATGGCTTCATTGTCTGTTTACGGACAGGAAATTGTTGATCATTGGAATGGCGTTTTGAAAATTCAAGGAGCAGAACTGCCCTTGAATTTTCATATTGATAAAACCGAAAAAGGATATTCTGCCCTGATGGACAGCCTGGCACAAGGCGCAAAGGATATTCCTGTAACGACCGTCGTTTTTGAGAATTCAACATTGAAATAGAATATATTGGAAGCCCTGGACAGGACGGTATCATAACAGGAAATTTCAATTAGAAAAAGTGAAATGTCCGGTATTGGCGATCAATGGTGGCAAGGACTTGCAAGTTCTCCCCAAAGAGAATCTGAAAGCCATCCGGAATGCCATGAACAAAGGAGGAAACAAGAACCTTACGACAAAAGAGCTTCCCGGATTGAATCATTTATTTCAGGAATGTAAAAGCGGTTTGCCACTTGAATATGGAACAATCGAACAAACTTTTTCGCCAAAAGCCCTGGATGAAATTTTGCGATGGCTGAATGGAATAATCAGGAATTGAACCTGATTATTTTTACGCCAGGCTCATTGATGAAGTTTATTCGAGCCTGGTTCTTACATATTGTTCTTGATTAAATGAGCCCGCCTGATTAGTATAGGCAAATTTTAGTAAACTCGGACAGACTACTCCTCAAGTGGATAATGAATCTACCGGAGGATGTGTCATGGTGGATGGAATGATGGAATTGCAGCCGCACCTGATTTTGCACAGGAACTTTCTTCGATGCTTGCTCTGGTTTCGATGATGTCACGCCCGGCGAATAGAGTCAGCCGGTCGCCTCCGGCTATGGCTGGATTGAGAGTCACGATCTTTCGACGTCCAGCACTTGGCTTTGCCAGCCGTTGAACAGCAATCAGCGAAAAAACTCTGGTGTTAGTGTTTTATAAATATTTTGGAGGTATTGCAATGTCCTTATTCAACAGAAATAACCGCGCATTCCTGCTTCTGTCCGTATTCTGTTTCCTGGTAGCTTTTGCACTTCCCTCGGAGGCCGGTGAGCGGCTGAACCGAATTTTGGAGACAAAGGTTCTCCGCGTTGGCACGCCCGGCGACTACCGTCCCCTCGCAATGCTGGAGAACGGGAAGTACGAGGGCTTCGACATTGACGTCATCGGCCTGCTTGCCAAAGAGCTGGGGGTGAAGGTCGAATTCGTGCCTACCACATGGCCGAAATTGATGGAGGACCATTTTGCCGACAAATTTGACATCTCGCTGGGCGGGATCACCCGTAATGTCGCCCGCATGGTCAAGGCAGACTTTCTGCCCCCATGCGCGCCGTTCGGCAAAGTTGCGTTGATCCGTGTGGATGACAAGTTTAAATTTACCAAGCCGGAAGACCTGAACCAGCCTGGTGTCCGCGTGATCAAGAACCCCGGCGGCACCAACGAAAAATATGTCGACGCTCACCTGACGAAGGCGAAAGTAACTACCCACGAGAACAACGCTGAAATACCCGGATTGATCGCCGAGGGTAAGGGCGATGTCATGATTACTGATACCTACGAGGCGCTGGTCTACAGCAAAAAAGACAGTCGCCTCTTCGTCGCGTTTCTCAACAATCCGCTGACCCCGGTAGCCCACAAAGGCTACATGTTGCAGAATGACGACCCTGATTACGTCCGCGTCATGAAGTTCGTCTGGGATGAGATTCAACTGCGCGGCGAGTTAAAGACGGCAGAGGAGAAGTGGCTGAAATAGGCTTGGGGGTGCTCGCCGTGCTCTGACTTACACAACATATTGAACCGTCAGCCAGGCGAGCAGCAGCACCACGATCAGCGTCAGCAGGAGGTTCTGGCGGCGTTGAGCGGCCACCAGTTTGCTCAGGAGGGGCGCAAGTTGCGTCGCTCCCTCCTGCTGAAGCGCCCGATGGAGCAGGCGAGGCAACTGGGGCAGGGCGCGCGCCCAGGTGGGCGACTCGTCCTGAACGCTGCGCAGCACCGCACGCCAGCCGATCTGCTCGCTCATCCAGCGTTCGAGGAAAGGCTTGGCGATCTTCCACAGGTCAAGATTCGGGTCGAGCTGCCGGCCCAGACCTTCGACGTTGAGCAGCGTCTTTTGCAGCATGAGCAACTGCGGCTGAATTTCGACATTGAAGCGGCGTGAAGTCTGGAACAGGCGCAACAACACCTTGCCGAAGGAAATTTTGTTCAAGGGGCGGTCGAAGACCGGTTCGCAGACCGCGCGGATGGCTGCCTCGAACTCGTCGACGCGCGTGCCTGTCGGTATCCATCCGGCCTCGACGTGCGCCATGACGACGCTGCGGTAATCGCGGCGGAAAAAAGCCGCGAAGTTCCGGGCCAGATAACTTTTGTCGGTCTCGGTCAGCGTGCCGACGATGCCGAAGTCGAGGGCGATGTATTTGCCCTTGTCCTCGCCGTCCACGGCCACGAAGATGTTGCCCGGATGCATGTCGGCATGAAAGAAGCCGTCCCGGAAAACCTGAGCGAAAAAGATTTCCACCCCCGCGCGCGATAGCTCGGTGAGGCTGACGCCGGCGGCCTCCAACTCGCTGTTATGGCTGATCGGTAGACCGTACATGCGATCCATGACCATTACCGAGGTGGTGCAGAAATCCCAGTACACCTCGGGGATCAGCAGCAATTCCGAATCCTTGAAGTTGCGCCGCAGTTGCGAAGCGTTGGCGGCCTCGCGCATCAAGTCAAACTCGTCACGAAGGTATTTGGCGAATTCGGCGATCATCTCGCGCGGCTTTAAGCGCTTGCCATCGCTCCACAGCATTTCCACGAGCCCCGCCAGCGTGTCGAGCAGGGCCAGATCGTGGGCAACGACGCCTTCCATGTCCGGGCGCAGGATTTTGACCGCGACCTCGACGCCACCATTTTCCGGCCGCAGACGCGCGAAATGCACCTGCGCCACCGAGGCGCTGGCGACCGGCGTCTCGTTGAATTCCGCGAACACTTCGCTGGCCGGCTTCCCATAGGCCGCTTCGATCTGCGCATGGACCTGCGCCGCCGGAAACGGCGGCACGTGCTCCTGAAGCTTGGCCAGTTCGTCGGCGATGTCCACTGGCAGGAGGTCGCGGCGCGTCGACAGCACCTGACCAAACTTGACGGAGATCGGCCCCAGATCCTCCAGGAAACGGCGGATGCGCACCGCTTTCGGATCGTCGTTGAGTCGCCAGAGGCGCAGGAAGCGGCACAAAGCGGCCAGCCTGCTGGCCGGTTTGTACTCGACAAGCATCTCGTCGATGCCGTGGCGGTGAGCGACGCTGAATATCCTGATGATGCGGAGCAGATGCATTGACGGAGGCGCGGATTGGCAAAAACAGAAGTTTATCCTGATTCCAGCCGGATCGCCGATACAAAACATACAACGCGCGGTTCTCTGGAAAATCCACGCTCAACTACCGGAGGATTAGAAGAATGGGGCAGAATAGAGCCGAATCAGTCAGCGTTTTTACAGGAAGCCTCTCCAGCAGGAAATTAGCGACAGGCCTTCGGGCCTGTCGGTCTAACGTGTTTTGGAAGGGGTTTGCATCCCCTTCCAAAACGGTCGCCGAAACCCCGGCCGTAAGAAAGGGGTATGGCTTCCACCTTTTTTACGGGCGGGGTTTCAAACCGGAGTTGGTTTTACGATGAAACAAAAAGACTGGACGACAGAAAAGCTATTCTCCCGGCTTATAAACAACCGCTCCGGAAAGGACAGACGGGAGAAGATTTGGATCTTGCGCGACAGACCGGGTGATGAGGTTTATTCAAGGTGTGTCGAACTTGCACATTCGGAAAATGTGAAAGAAAGAATCATCGGCATAGATGTTTTGGCGCAACTTGGCAGATCAGGCGGAAAGCGCGGACCGTATGAGAAACAGACACTACGGCTTTATTTCGACCTGCTCGATCGGGAGGATGATGCTAAAGTAATAGAGTCTGTTTTATATGCCATCGGGCACAATAGTTATCATGGTCTGTCATTGGCGCGAATAAAAAAACTGGCCGAATATAAAACTCACAGAAATAGCATGGTTCGCCATGCTCTGGTTTTCTCGCTCTCTTGCGTCGATAAAGCTCCCGCAATTGACGTGTTGATTGCCCTGTCCAGCGACAAGAGTGACCCTGTCCGTGATTGGGCGACCTTTTCCCTGGGGCAGCAAATCGGGACGGACAATGAAAAAATACGGGAAGCCTTATGGAAAAGGGTTGATGACAGGCATCGGGATACAAGATGCGAAGCCATTTACGGTCTTGCCAAAAGAAAGGATGCGCGTGCTGTCGGATTGATTCGCCGGGAATTGCTTGCCGACGATGGCAATGGTGAGTACAGCGTTCTGATTTTTGACGCCATCGAGGAATTCAGGAGCAGGGAATTTTTGCCCCTGCTGGAACGGAATCTGGAAGTTGCAAAAAAGGATGAAAGAACGAATCCGTGGTGGCTTGAGCAATTAGAAAAAAGTATTGATTTTGTCAGCAAGCTGGATGTTCATCGTGACAGCAGTGACAGCGCATAGGGCGGTCATCATCAAAGCGGCTACGCGGGAAACACCATGCGCACGTCCAGTCCACCACCCGGCGCATCGGCCAGTTCGAGCGTACCGCCACTCCCTTCCACGATGCGACGCACGATGGCCAGGCCCAGGCCGCAACTGCCGCGTGTGGCGCGCGCCGGGTCGATCTGGACGAAGGCTTCGAGGGCGCGCTCGCGTTCCGCGGCGGGAATGCCGGGGCCGTGGTCGCGCACGTAGAGGCTTACGCTTCCCGGTCGCTCGACGCGTAGCGACACATCCACGGGCGGCGCGCCATAGCGCAGCGCGTTGGCGATCAGGTTGTCGAGCAGGCGTTGCAGGTCGCCGCGCTCGATGGCTACGCAGCAGGCCGCCGCGTCCTCGCTTACCGCGATGTTCAGCGGACGGCCCAGCTCCCGGTGACGGGCCACTTCGTCGCTGACGGCATCGGCCAGCGGCAGGAATTCGAATCCGACCTTCTCCGCTCGTGGCGTCTCGCTGCGCAGAAAGTCCAGACACTGGTCGACGATGCGTTCCATGTCGTTCGCATCGCGTTCGAGTCCGCTGCGCTCGGCCTCGTTTTCGAGCAGGGCCAGGCGCACGCGCAGACGCGCCAGGGGGGCGCGCAGATCGTGCGTCAGGCCGGCCAGCATCTCGCGCCGCTCGGCTTCGGCCCGCGCCAACTGGTCGAGCATCGTGTTGTGCCGCTCGGCCAGCCGCCGCACCTCGCTCGGACCCGAAGGCGTAACCCGGCGCGCGCTGCCCTCTCCGGTGGCCGAAACGGCGTCGCCCAGCCAGCGCAAGGGCCGCACGATGCCACGCACGAACAGCCCGGCAATTATCATCAGCACGAGCAGCGCGACTCCGAGCTTCAACCACAGGTCAGGTGGCGGCGCCTGGGGCTTGAAGCGCGGCGCGGGGAGGATTAGCCACCAGCGCTCGCCACCCGCGTGGAAACCGATCCACAAAGCACTATGCGCATCGCCTTCAGGGCGCCGAAAGCTGACCGATTCACCCAGCATCTGCTGTAAATCCCCGGCAAGTTGGCGCGCAAAGCCAAATCCCGGTTCCTTGGCAGGAACCTGGTCATTGTCGGG
>BNUC01000153.1 GCA_025997075.1 Betaproteobacteria bacterium
CGGCGCCAGGTCCGGGGAGGCCAGTTTCCAGTACGTGGTGAATGCCATCAAGGACGCCATGGCCGGAGATACCGCCGGAGTAGTCACGGGGCCCATCAACAAGGAAGCGATCAACCTGGCGGGCCACCACTATTCCGGCCACACGGAGATCTTCGCCGACTACACCAAGACCAGGAATTACGGCATGCTCCTTTCCGGGGGCGGCCTCAACGTGATCCACGTAAGCACCCACGTCTCCATGCGCCAGGCCTGTGACCTGATGACCAGGGAACGGGTGCTGAACGTGATCCACCTGGCCGACCTGGCTCTAAAACTCATGGGCAAGGAAAGCCGCCGCATCGGCGTGGCGGGCTTCAACGCCCACTCCTCCGAAAACGGCCTCTTCGGGGATCAGGAAGCCAAGGGAATCACCCCCGCTATCGAAGCGGCCAAAGCAGAAGGCCTCGACGTAACCGGCCCGGTGCCTCCAGACACGGTGTTCGTCAAAGCCCTTGGGGGGCAGTTCGACGTGGTGGTTGCCATGTACCACGACCAGGGCCACATCCCTCTCAAACTTTGTGGTTTCCGCATGGACTCCAAGACGGGGCTCTATTCCTCCATGAGCGGCATCAACACCACCATTGGCCTCCCCATCATCCGCACCTCCGTGGATCACGGTACCGCCTTCGGCAAGGCCGGCAAAAACCGCGCCAACGAGGAAAGCCTGGTGGACGCCATCGACCTGGCAATCACCTTCGCGAAGAACTGGGACAAGTTTGTAAAGAAAGCATCCTAAAAACGGCAGCTAGCCGAATCCATGGTCATAAAATGAGCGTGCGGCCCGGACAGCGCACATGCTGGGTGCACCTGGATTCCGGCTTTCGCCGGAATGACGGGGCTGAAATAACGACTGTTTGCACTTAAACGTAAAATGCTCTATGCACTTCAATAATGAGACGTTGCCAGAAGTTTGAAGCGGATTCGTCAAGATTGATTTCCCAGGCCGGCAGTGATCACGGGCCGTTTCTTCTCCCAATACCTGTTCAGCCGTTGTGCGCTATCGACTTCACGCAGGGAATTGATGCTTCCGCGCCGCCATGAATCGGCGGCGGTGTAGAGCGCGCGGTAATACTGGTCGGGATCGTAGGAAACCAGAACCAGATCCACGCCCGCGTCCAGCGCGGTGACGGCCGCGCGGCCCACGCCGTTGGCGTACACCGCGCCCATGTTCAGATCGTCGGCAATCAGGATGCCCTGGTAATCCCATCCATCGCCCCCTTTCTTGCGTAGAACGTCCTGCACCAGCTTGCGGGAGAGAGAGGCAGGCGCGCTCGGGTCGATGTCGGGAAGGTAGACATGCGCCAGCATCATCGCCGCGCCGGTGTGGTTTATGACTTCACGGAATGGCAGCCAGTCTGCCGCCCGCGCATCGGGATCGGGCGGCAGACTGGCTTCGACGAGGTGCGTGTCACCGCGTACCCGTCCGAGGCCGGGGAAGTGTTTGACCGTGGGCTGGACGCCGCTGGCGACGAGGCCCGCGCCGTAGGCCGAGGCTACTCGCGCCACGGTCCGGGGATCGGCGGCGATGGCGCGGCGCTCGATCAGGCTGCGCGAATCGCTCCAGTCTTTGATCCCGTCGAGTTTCAGATCGACAACCGGCGACAGGTTCATGTTGATGCCCAGCGCCGCCAGCTCGCGTCCCTGTTGCTCGCCTTGAGCGAGAGCGCGCAATTCCAGATTTTCCTCGCTGTCGGCGAGCAGAGCGGACAGCGCGGGCATGCGTTCGACGAGTGGCGAGAGGTGCGAGACTTCACCGCCTTCCTGATCGGCCATGACGAACAGCGGCGGCAGAGCGGCGCGGCGGCGAATGTCCTGCAGTTCGTCGATGCGCTGGCGCAGGCTTTGCGCGCTCTCGCCCTTGAGATTGCGCCGGGTGATATAAATGCCGCCGATGAGACCGCGTTCGGCCAGCGGCTTCAAGTCGTCGAAGTCCCGGAAGCCGACGACGAAATGCCGTCCCAT
Source organism: Betaproteobacteria bacterium (assembly GCA_025997075.1). GTDB lineage: Bacteria > Pseudomonadota > Gammaproteobacteria > Burkholderiales > Rhodocyclaceae > Propionivibrio. The sequence continues at coordinate 2,002 of BNUC01000153.1, forward strand.
ACGCGTCATGGCTACGTTTGCTTGCAACACCTGATACTGCTGCCAGCGAAACCAGCCTTCCTGACCCGCGACCAGACATAGCAGCAGCAGCCAGCCCGCGAGGCGGAATCCCGGTTCCAGCCTGTTCCGCCAGCCTCGCGCGTTACCCTGGGCGCGCAGGGCAAACCAAGCGCCGCCGATAGAGGCGAGCAACAAAACCGGCGTCTCCAGATCACGCCAGAAATAGAACAGGGGATGCTTGAAATAACGCGCGGCGATGAAAGTCAGTACGCCGAGCGCGATCCAGGTAATGAGTGCTTTTTGCCATGCCGCAAGCCTGAATCGGCGAGACGGGATGAATTGGCGCAGGGTTTGCCGAAGCGCCATGCCCGAATGCGCGGAGAATTGAGGTAGGGTTAAATGAGTCATTAAAGTGTTTCCGTGTCATCGTCATTCCCGCGAAGGCGCACCGTCCGGGATATTTCACATGCGCTTCCCATCCCCGTCATTCCCGCGAAGGCGGGAATCCAGAAAGCGTACTTTCGGCGCAACGCGCCGCCATTCTTTAATTGGCAGCCATTCTGGCTGGCAAAAACAAACTGGATTCCCGCCTTCGCGGGAATGACGTGGTTAAAAATAACGGCTATCGTTCTCCCTGAACGCCCACCGATTCCCACGCCTGCCGGTTGCGGAATCTTTTATCGTTCTGTGTCAGCGCGTACCAGTCGAGCCGGCGCGTGCACAGCATCATGGCGGCGAGCACGGTGAACAGGAGCAGGCTGCCCATGAGCAGTGCGATGTCTTCCAGTTGCAGGATGGCGTAGATCATCGCGTACAGTCCGGCGAGGTAGGCGCCGAACGAGAGCGCCATGCGCCGGGAGACGAACATGCCCGCAAGGTAGAACGTGATCAGGCTGATGCAGGCCACGGCGGAGGCGAGGTAGGCCAGCAGGAAAGGCAAGTGTTCGGAGAGCGCGACCAGCAGCAGGAAGAAAATGGTGAGCGCCAGCCCGACCAGCAGGTATTGCATGATGTGTACCGGGCGGCGGAGCGTGATTTCGCACAGGAAGAACGCGGCGAAGGTCAGCACGATGAACAGGCTACCGTACTTCAAGGCCCGCTCGGATTGCAGATAAATATTAACCGGGTCCATGAAATTGATGCCCAGAACTTCATCACTGTGGGGATTGAGCGCGTCTTCCAGACTGCGCGCCAATTGGGAGATTTCCCATTGCGCGGTGAAACCTTCACGCTCGACTTGCCGGGTTCGCGGCAGAAAACGGCCCCGGAAGCTCGGATGTTGCCAGTTGGATTCCAGTTGAACGGTATTGTTTTCCGCCGTGGGCGCGATGCCGAAAGAGGACGTGCCGGTGAGCTTGAGCGGAAAGGAAAAGCTGATGCTGCGCGCCGCGCCGGAGCTTAATGCGCCCAGATCCATTTCCAGCCGGTTGCCGGGCAGGATTTCGTTGAAACGCTTGTCCTTCGGCGTGGTGAAGAACATCGGGCGCTGGTCGATCAGGACTTCCGGAGCGACATCGATGCCGCGCAAGTCGGAAACGCCGAGCAGCATCACCGCGTTGGCCTCGACGATTTTGCCGTCTTTGGCCGCATCCAGAATCAGCTCCAGATCGGCGGGCAGGTTGAAAGCGCCTTGAACATCGAGATCGAGATGGAAAAGACTGGCCCGATAAATGCCCCGATAACGGTGCTCCACTTCGGCCTTTCCCTTGATAGCCAACATTTTGGCGGGCACGATGGCGATGTGTTCCTTCGTCTGCGGCGAGGTGGTGACGCTACTGTTGGTGCTCATGTCGAAATATCTCTTCGCGGGCGTCTCTGTGCGGTAACGGATCGCCAGTATCGGCCCGGTCAGGGTTTGCGCTCCGGCGGCGGTTTGGGCGATTTCCTGCGTGACGCTTGACTGATAATGGCCGCGCTGGGCAATCTTTTCATGAATCATGCCGAGCGGCGCAAGCAAAAGCAGGACCAGCAAGGCCACGCCCGCGAATTTGCCTGTCAGCGAGTTGCGCGCGAATTTTTCCTTGAATGAGCGCGCTATGCCGTGTTCTGTAGAGTCATTGTTTTCCATTTCACTTCTCCCGTTTTCCTTGAATGGCGCGGCGCGCGGAAGGCGACGCGGCCGGGGTTCTTTGTCGCAGCACGACCAGCGTAAAGGCCGTGTGTGAATGGATCGGGAAGAGAAAACGGGGTTTATGTGAAGCGAATGTGAAGCGCGCGACCAAGGGAAGCCGGCCATTCGCGGGAATGGCGGTAAAGCCTGTGTTCTCTCAAGGCCCTGGCTTATTTTCCAGAGGAGGGTGTGGATTGAGGAAAACCCTCCACAGGACGCTCAAAGGAATCAAGCCATGAGACCAAACGGTCATCAATGGCGATCCAGTCTTTTGCATAGGCATGGCTGTAGATGACCCCAAAGCGGATATCGTCTGAATTCACCGGCTTGGCGCGGCTTGCCGCGACAGGTCCGGCAGAATGATGGGTTGTGCAACAGATCATACCGCCATTGGCAAGCGCTCCCACCGACCCAAAGAGACGCACCTCGCGGTTTCAAGCATCAACACTGATCCCCGCATTCAACCTTCCGGCCATGACGATGGCGCACATTAGTGTCTTGAACTGCTCGATATTACTCGAAGGCGGATGCGGATCGGACAGCACGGACGTTAGCCCAAGCAACTTCGTGTACAGCGCGGCCTGCTGTGGTCCGATGTTGCCGCCGAATGCCAGCATGTGGATAATCTGGCTGGATGTCACCTGCTTCGGCTCGGGCGGGCCTCCCCAACGCCGCACGACCGGCACCGCCAGTTCGAATAGCCTTGGCCGCATCGCGTCTACAGGGCGACCATCGATCTTGAGATCCGACAAGAACCGGAACAACAAGAGATTCGGATCTTTCATGTCGCCTGGAAGCCGGGACAGAAGCCATTCCTCGGACTCCTTCGGGATCGGGTAGTTGATCTTAGCGATGCAGCCGAAGGGGCGGTCAGCGATGTTAGCGCGGCAAGTTGAGCAGTGCCCACGGTACTGACCAATCGGCTGTGCCAGTGCCACGAGTTGTCCGACCGTCATTGGAACCTGCTCTGCGGTTCCATCCGGCCGCGTTTGGCTTACGCGCACTTCGTATTTGCCAAGGATCGTCTCCATGGGTACCGTCGGGTTGGATTTTCGGATTTCCGCAACCGCAAATTCGGCTAGGCTCATATAGCCGACAAGGGCTACGAGCTTAGGCTCCGGTACATTCTTCCGAACTTCGCAGGGAAACTGGAGCACGTAGTCAAGTGCCATGGATGGTCCTCGTAAGTGAGTCAGGGCTAGAGATGTTTCGGCTACCTCGTGAAACTGTTTTTCCCCGTACTATATGCGAGCCGTTCAGAAACTTCTACCATACGTTTCCATGAAAATCCTTATTGTCGATGACGAACCGGCGATTGCCGATACGCTGGCCTACGCGCTTTCCGCCGAAGGCTATGCCACTGACCGCTGCGGATTGGGGCGCGAGGCCGTGGCGCGTGCGCTTTCGGAGGAGTGCGCCCTGATCATTCTCGACGTGGGGCTGCCGGACATGAGCGGCTTCGATGTCTGCCGCGAACTGCGCCGTCAGTCGGAGGTGCCGATCCTGTTTCTCACCGCGCGCGCCGAGGAGGTCGACCGCATCGTCGGGCTGGAACTGGGGGCGGATGATTATGTCGCCAAGCCGTTCAGCCCGCGCGAGCTGGTCTCGCGCGTGCGTGCCATCCTGCGCCGTGTTCAGAGGGCAGAGGACGGAAAACAGAGGACAGAAGGCGGTCAATCACTTGCGGCTTCGTCGTTCCAGGTCGACCGCGAAGGTCTGCGCATCGCTTGCCAAGGGCAATGGCTTGCTCTCACCCGCTACGAATACCTGCTGCTGGCCTGCCTGCTCGAACATCCGGGGCGGGTATATTCCCGCGCCGTGCTGATGGACAAGGTATGGAGCGACGCCGAGGAAACGGAAGATCGCACCGTCGATACCCACATCAAGACCCTGCGCGCCAAGTTGCGCGCGGCGCTCCCCGAACGCGATCCCATCGTCACCCATCGCGGTCTGGGCTACAGTATCAACCCGTGAACATCTCCGTCCGTTTTTTCCTCGGTTACTTCCTCGTTCTGGGACTGGCTGCCTGGTTCGTGCTGAACATCGTTACCGACGAGATATCCCCCGGGCTGCGGCAGGTGCGGGAAGAAATGCAGGTGGATGCCGCCCACCTGCTCGCCGAATTCGCCGCCGACGATCTCGCGCAGGGCCGCATCGGTAACGGCGCATTCGCCGCCGCGCTCGACGCGGTCAAACGGCGCGAACCCGGCGCCACTATTTTTGACATTAAAAAAGGACAAGTGGATTTCCGCGTCTATATCACCGACCTCCGCGGTAAAGTGATTTTCGATTCCGAAGGACGGGCGCTGGGCGAGGATTTCTCGCAATGGAGCGACATCGCCCGCACCCTGCGCGGCGAGTATGGCGCGCGCACTTCACGGGAAGACCCTGATGACCCTGCTACCTCTTCCATGTACGTCGCCGCGCCGATGCTCCGGGACGGCGAGCTCATCGGCGTGCTCTCGCTGGCCAAGCCGACGGTAACGCTCATCCCCTATATCGAGCGCATGACCAGCCGCATCCGTTCCAGCAGCTTCGTCATGCTCTCCGTTTCCGCCCTCATCGGGATTCTCTTTTCCGCCTGGCTCACCTGGTCGATTCACGGCCTGATTCGTTACGCGCGCGACGTGAGCACCGGACGCAAGGCCGCGCCGCCGACCAGCGGCGGCAAACAGTTTTCCGAGTTGGCGCGCGCGCTGGCCGCCATGCGCGAACGGCTGGAAGGCAAGCAATACGTGGAAAAGTACGTACAGAACCTCGCCCACGAAATGAAAAGTCCGCTCACCGCCATCGTCTCCGCCGCCGAATTGCTGGAAGGCAAGCCACCGGAAGCCGAACGGCAACGCTTTGCCGCGCTGATCCAGGAGCAGTCGGGCCGCATGCAGCTCATCATCGAACGCATGCTGCAACTGGCCAGGGTCGAGCAACTGCAACGGCTGGAAGACAACCAGCCGCTCGATCTGGCCGATCTCGTCCGTCAGACCGTCGCCACCCGCGCCAGCGCGCTAGAAAAGCGCAATCTCGGCGTAAAAATTGACGCCGAAGGCGCGTTCCCCTGTCATGGTGACGCCTTTTTGCTGCAACAGGCGCTCGCCAATCTTCTCGACAACGCCATCGACTTCTCTCCCGCTGGCGGCGCAATCGACATCGCCCTGCAAAAAACACCCGGCAAGCTGCGCCTCACGGTGCGTGACCGCGGCGAAGGCGCGCCCGATTACGCCCTGCCACAAATCTTCGAGCGCTTCTATTCCCTCCCGCGTCCCGCCACCGGCCGCAAAAGCACCGGCCTGGGACTGCCTTTCGCGCGCGAAGTCGCGCAACTGCACGGCGGCGACGCGCGTCTTGGCAACCATCCGCAAGGCGGCGCGGAAGTGACGCTGGAGATTTCAGCCTGATTCATTCGGATTAGAGCGTTTTACGTTTAGATTTTGTAGGTTGGGTAAGCGAAGCGCAACCCGACAAACGTAAACAAGCGGCGCTATGCGCCGGAAGATACGACCGTCGGGATGCGCCGCTTCGCGGCTTTCCCAACCTACGATTGCTCGGAAACGCCCCAGAATAAAAACCGCCCTGGCGGCAAAAAGCCGGCCAGGGCGGGAATGTGCGCATTCAGGCGTCTGCCGGTTGCCCATATCTTGAATTTCGCCAATACCTCATTGATTTCATCGTAAAACTAACTCTGGTTTGAAACCCCGCTCGCAAGAAAGGTGGGAGCCATACCCCTTTCTTACGGCTGGGGTTTCGGCGATCGTTTTGGGAGGGGATGCAAACTCATGGAGAAACATGAGCGGCGTTTGCTTTCCCTCGCCCGCTTGCGGGAGAGGGTGCCCCGGCAGGGGCGGGTGAGGGGGGGTTGGA
>BNUC01000154.1 GCA_025997075.1 Betaproteobacteria bacterium
TTTGTTGGCCGAAGTTCGCGCCAGCCTGTTCCAGCGTCCTTCCCTTGAATTCCTGAACCGGCGACGACGATCTGAACAACAGCGATTACTGGCTCAATTACAAGCTTCTTTATTCTCATGAAAACTGAAAAATTATCCCGGACAGTAGTGCGCCTTCGCGGGAATGACGATGCGCGGGTCGATTCATGGCGGAACGGCGATACAAAAAGCAAAAAAAATTGTAAAAAAGCTTGATAAATCAGATATTTGCAACATAATTTTTGCAAGCAAGCATAGGTAGGGCGCGTTCTCCGAACGCGCCCTACCTATCAATGCTTACAACATTTATTCTCTGGGGTGTGGAATGAAACATTCACGACAAAATCGCAAGCCCACGCCGCCAACGGCGCGGCGTCCGATAACGTTGGCGGTCGCCTCCGCGCTGGTGCTGGTGGCATTGCCGGTTGCGGCGCAATCGCAATGGCAGCTTGCTTCCCACCCGGTAGCGACCGACGCTCCACACATCAACAGCACGCAAATCAACTTTGGCGGGCATGAGTGGGTGGTGATTGGAAATGGGAGTAAAGATATTTATTCCGATGGCAGCACTTACGGTGGCGCAGCCGCAGACCCAAACAGCGTAACGCTGTTATCCCGCAATGATGACGCAGGGGGCTATTTTGGTAGCGGTGTGGTATTCCGTGCTAACGGAAGCTCATGCTATGGCGCTTATGCTGGAAACTGCCAGAATTACCCTAACGAATACAAGGACAGCAACTTGCAAGGCCAGATGGCGGGAATTGCAACGGCGCTTCCCGGCAAAGAGCGGGATGTGATCAATCCGCGGGATTTGGTTCCGATATTGGGGGCTTTGCCTTCTAATTTGAATGCTCTGAAGGAAAACGACGGTATGAATGGTTGGAGTGTAGATAACCAGTTGCTCTGGGCGCTCTCCTTGGCGGAATGGGAGGCCATTGCTGACGATGACCTTAGAAAATACCCTTCTTCGTGGTGGCTGCGCTCGCCGGGCCTCCTCTTTAACTACGCCCTTGCCGGGGGGTCTGGTGGCAACCACCGCAGCGACCTCGACGTCGACAATCCGTCGTATGTCGTCCGCCCCGCTTTCAATTTGAATCTGACATCGGTTCTCTTCACATCTGAATCATCTAACACCCCAGGCGCTACTAAATTTGGAGCCGCCGCAGGTGGCGCCTACCGGACGGCGGCGCAGCCGACAACGGGCGCGCGAAAATTCACCTTCCTCGATCCCGGCATTGCCACGCCCACGCTGATTCTGAACGCCACGCCACTGGCTTTCACCCTCGCCGCCGCGCCCCTCCTTGACCCCGCCAATCTTCTCCCCGGCGCGGCGCAGTACGTTTCCGGTTTTTTGACCAACGGCACTGCGGATTACTACGCCCAATACGTCGACACAACATCCGTCCCGACCGGCAGCTTCAACGCTGCAACCCTGACCGGTTTCCCCACGACCAACGGCAATTACATCCTGCACATCTTCAGCGAAGAAGCCAACAATTACCTGTACAGCGACTTCGCCAGCAAATCGGTGGATTTCACCTTCGACGTGGCTTCCGGCAGCGTGCAAAACCTCACCCTGACCAGCAATTCCTCCTTCGGTCTGGACGGCGGCACGATAGGATTGCTCGATTCGGGTAGCCTGACCTATTCGCAGCCCTGGACACTCGGCGCGGGTGGTGGCACGCTGGCCGTTCCGAACGGCGTCAGCGCAAAAATTTCCGGTGTGGTGAGCGGCGGCAACGGTAATCTGACCAAAGACGGGGCGGGAACGCTGATTTTGAGCGGCACGAACAACTACAACGGCGGCACGACCGTCAGCGCGGGAACGCTGGCGGGCAACATTGCCGCCAATACCAATCTGACGGTGGAGAGCAACGCGACCTACGACGGCACGGGCGCTGCCAGAACCGTCAATGTCCTGAGCGGCGCGGGTTCGATCACCAACGAAGACGGGCTGACCGTCCAAAGCGTCACGTTCAGCGGCATCATTTCCGGCGCGGGCAGTCTAACCAAGAACGGCACGGGAAAGCTGACCCTTTCCAGCAACAACACCTACACCGGCAGCACCGGCATCGCGGCAGGCGGAACGCTGGAAATCACCGGCACACTGGGCTACGGTGCTGGCCTTGGCAACATCAATGAATACACCGGAGACATCACCAATGCCGGAACATTGATTTTCAATCAGTACGCGAATCATACCAACTTGCTTTCAATAATATAAATATGGAGATATCTCCATGCTTTATCTTTAGATTCAGGTGGGTAGCCTCTATATCATCGAACGTAAATTGGTATCAAACGCTGTCCGGTAACATTTCCGGCAACGGCAGTCTGACCAAGAGCGGGGACGGAACGCTGACTTTGAGCGGCATAAATAACTCCGACGGCGATACAACCGTCAGCGGGGGAACGCTTAGCATCGGCAGCGACGGCAACATCGGCAACGGCGAGCGCAAGTTGGTGGGCGGCACTTTGCAACTGACCCAAAGCACCACGTACAGCAAGGGCTATCCAAAAAACGCTTGCTCTTTCCATGAAAGCGGGTATAATGCTCCCTCTTTCGAGCCCGGCGGTTTCCGCTGAGCGATTTTACCCGTAAAGGGTTCCAAGACTGACCGCGTTGGCGGGATAAGTTGGAGACTTAAATGATTCAGATGCAAACGGTTCTGGACGTGGCCGATAACACTGGCGCGCGTTCGGTGATGTGTATCAAAGTGCTGGGCGGATCCAAGCGCCGTTACGCGAGCGTTGGTGATGTCATCAAGGTGAGCATCAAGGATGCCGCTCCGCGCGGGCGCGTCAAGAAGGGCGATATTTATAGCGCTGTCGTCGTCAGGACAGCCAAGGGTGTGCGGCGTCCCGACGGTTCGCTGGTCAGGTTCGACAACAATGCGGCGGTGCTCTTGAACAACAAGCTGGAGCCGATTGGAACGCGTATTTTCGGGCCGGTGACGCGTGAATTGCGTAACGAGCGGTTTATGAAGATCGTTTCGCTTGCGCCGGAAGTTCTCTAAGAGGCGGCCATGGAAAAAATACGCAAGGGTGATGAAGTGATCGTCATCGCCGGTAAGGATAAGGGTAAGCGAGGAGCAGTGGTTCGTCGCGTTGGTGCTGAACACGTGGTAATCGATGGAGTTAATCGCGTGAAAAAGCATGTCAAGCCGAATCCGATGAAAGGCGAGGTGGGTGGCGTCGTGGATAAAAACATGCCGCTCCATATATCTAACGTTTCCCTGTACAACCCGAAGACAAAGAAGGCTGATCGGGTGGGCTTCAAGTTGCTTGAAAACGGCAAGAAGGAACGCGTCTTCAAGTCAAACGGCGAAGTGGTCGGGGTATAAGGAACGGATATGGCACGTTTGCTGGATTATTACAAAAAAACAGTGGCGCCTGAATTGGCCCAGAAGTTTGGGTACAAATCGGTGATGGAAATTCCGCGTATCACCAAAATCACTCTCAATATGGGGGTTGGTGAGGCGACGGCGGACAAGAAGGTACTGGAAAATGCCGTCGGCGACATGATCAAAATTGCCGGTCAGAAACCGGTGATTACCAAGTCGCGCAAGTCAATTGCCGGCTTCAAGATTCGTACCGGTTATCCGATCGGGTGCATGGTGACCCTGCGCGGACCAAGGATGTTTGAATTCCTGGATCGCCTGGTGACGGTTGCCTTGCCGCGGGTAAGAGATTTTCGCGGTATTTCCGGGAAGGGATTTGATGGTCGTGGCAACTACAACATGGGCATCAAGGAGCAGATTATTTTTCCCGAGATCGAGTACGACAAGATTGATGCGTTGCGTGGGATGAACATCAGTGTGACCACCACCGCGAAGACTGACCAAGAGGCGCGTGCATTGCTTGCCGCCTTCAAATTCCCGTTCAGGAACTGAGACTCAAATGGCGAAACTTGCATTGATCAACCGCGAGGAAAAGCGGCGCAAAATGGTCGAGAAATATGCTGCGAAGCGCGCCGGGATTGTAGCGATCATCGACGATGCCAACCTCTCTGAAGAGGAACGCTTCGAAGCTCGGAAAAAACTTCAGGCCTTGCCGAGAAACGCGAGTCCGGTTCGCTTGCGCAATCGTTGCCAGTTGACAGGGCGCCCGCGAGGTGTTTATCGCAAGTTTGGTTTGGGCCGCAGCAAATTGCGCGATTTCGTCATGCGTGGCGAAGTTCCTGGCATGACCAAGGCAAGCTGGTAAGCAGGAGAATAACGATATGAGTATGAGCGATCCGATCAGCGATATGCTGACCCGCATCCGCAATGCGCAGTTGGCCAGCAAGGCTACGGTAATCATGCCGTCTTCGAAGGTCAAGCTGGCTATTGTCAAGGTGCTGAAGGACGAAGGGTATGTTGAGGATTTTGTCGTTCTTGAGAACGCAGGCAAGCCGAGCCTTGAGATCAGCTTGAAATACTATGCCGGGCGTCCTGTCATTGAAAGAATTGACCGGATTTCGAAGCCAGGTCTGCGTATTTATCGTGGCGCAAATGATATTCCACGAGTAATGAATGGCCTTGGGGTGACGATCGTATCCACTCCGAAGGGTGTTATGACTGATCGCAAAGCGCGCGCCAGTAATGTGGGCGGCGAAGTGCTCTGCATCGTCGCGTAAGGGGTAGATATGTCCCGCGTAGCAAAAAATCCGATTACGTTGCCACAAGGCGTTGACGTTACCCTTGATAGTGTTATTACCGTCAAGGGGCCGCTGGGTTCTGTCAAGTTTGATGGAAACCCTTCGGTACTTGTCGAAAAAGATGGACAGACCCTGGTGTGCAAACCCGTCGAAGGGGCCGTCAATGCCAATGCCCTGTCGGGTACAGTGCGCGCTATTCTCGCCAATATGGTTACCGGAGTCAGCAAAGGCTTCGAGCGTAAGCTGAACTTGGTTGGTGTGGGTTATCGCGCCCAGGCGCAAGGAGATACCCTCAATTTAACCTTGGGTTTTTCCCATCCGGTGGCGCATATGATGCCTGCGGGGATCAAGTGCGAAACGCCTACCCAGACGGAGATTCTGATCAAGGGTCTGGACAAGCAACTGGTCGGAAAGGTGGCAGCCGAAGTTCGCGGGTATCGTCCGCCGGAACCTTATAAGGGCAAAGGCGTGCGTTATTCCGACGAAGTGATTGTTCTCAAGGAAACGAAGAAGAAATAGGTGCATAAATGATTGACAAGAAACAGGCGCGGTTGCGCAGAGCCCGCAAAACCCGGGCCAAGATTGCCGAACTGAAGTCAGTGCGCTTGTCGGTGCATCGCACCAACTGCCACATCTACGCTCAAGTCATTTCCTCCTGTGGTTCGAAGGTGTTGGTAGCGGCTTCGTCTCTCGAAAAGGATGTGCGTAAGGATCTGGCTAACGGCGGAAATATCGGAGCCGCGGCGCGGATTGGCAAACTGATCGCTGAACGCGCGCTTAAGGCTGGAATTGAGCAGGTTGCGTTTGATCGCAGTGGCTTCCAGTATCACGGGCGCATCAAGGCCCTGGCCGATGCAGCGCGTGAAGTCGGGCTGAAGTTCTGATCGCTCCGGAAAAAGGATTGGGGTAAGAGTTATGGCAAAACCGCAAGGTAAAAAGAACCAGCAAGCCGAGAAGCCCGATGACGGCATTCGCGAGAAGATGGTTTCCATCAATCGCGTGACCAAGGTTGTCAAGGGCGGACGTATTCTGGGTTTCGCGGCTCTGACCGTCGTGGGTGATGGTGATGGTCGTGTCGGCATGGGCAAGGGCAAATCGCGTGAGGTGCCTGTAGCCGTTCAGAAAGCGATGGAAGAAGCTCGTCGCAAGATGGTCAAGGTCAGTCTGAAAAACGGGACATTGCACCATACCGTCGTCGGTCACCACGGCGCGTCGAGTGTGATGATGCAGCCGGCGCCGGAAGGTACGGGCGTGATCGCGGGTGGCGCCATGCGTGCTGTGTTTGATGTGATGGGTGTATCCAATGTTGTCGCCAAAGCGCATGGTTCGACGAATCCATACAACATCGTTCGCGCCACCATCAACGGACTCGTGGCCATGAATACGCCTGCGGAAATTGCGGCCAAGCGTGGCAAAACGATCGAAGAGATTCTGGGGTAAGCAATGGCTGACAAAAAAGTTAAGGTTACGCTCGTCAAAAGCCTGATCGGCACGAAGCAGTCGCATCGTGCGACGGTTCGTGGATTGGGATTACGGCGTGTGAACAGTTCGGCTGAGTTGCAGGATACGCCGGCAGTGCGTGGAATGATCAATAAGGTGGCCTACCTTGTGAAGTGTGAGGGCTAATAAAGATGAAGCTAAACGCTATTCAGCCAGCCGAAGGGTCGAAAAAAGCACGACGACGTCTCGGGCGTGGCATCGGTTCCGGTCTGGGCAAGACAGCCGGACGAGGTCACAAGGGACAGAAATCTCGCGCGGGTGGTTTTCATAAAGTAGGCTTCGAAGGCGGGCAGATGCCATTGCAGCGCCGCTTGCCTAAACGGGGCTTTGTTTCGTTGACCAATGCACGCAATGTCGAGGTCCGTCTGTCCGAAATCAATGATCTGCCGGTCGATGAAATCGATCTGTTGACGCTGATTCAGGCCAATCTGATATCGCCACGAGCCTTGTCGGCCAAGGTCGTGCTATCCGGCCAGATTAGTCGGAAGGTCGTGCTCAAGGGCGTCGGAGCGACCAAGGGAGCCAGGGCGGCTATCGAAGCCGCCGGTGGTAGTGTTGACAATGTTGGCAATTGATCAAAGAAGCATGGTGACGTCTCTTGGCGACTAATTCCGGACAGGTTGGTAAAGGCGGAAAATACGGTGATCTGAAGCGTCGGCTGTTTTTTTTGCTTGGCGCCTTGATCGTATACCGTATTGGTTCGCATATTCCGGTGCCCGGTATTGATCCGGTGGCGCTGGCGGAGTTTTTCAACCGTAATCAAGGCGGTATCCTGGGCATGTTCAACATGTTCTCGGGAGGCGCTCTGAAGCGCTTTACCATTTTTGCCTTGGGTATCATGCCCTATATCTCGTCGTCCATCATCATGCAGTTGATGACGCACGCCAGCCCGCAACTGGAGGCGCTGAAGAAAGAAGGCGAGGCTGGACGGCGCAAGATTACGCAATATACCCGTTACGGTACGGTTGTTCTGGCGGTCTTTCAGGGAATTGGCATCGCGATCGGCGTGGAATCTCAAGGACTGGTGCCCGAACCGGGTCTCGTTTTCCGTTTTGTCACGATAACGACCTTGTTGACTGGTACGATGTTTTTGATGTGGCTGGGCGAGCAGATCACCGAGCGTGGTTTGGGTAATGGCATTTCGATCATCATTTTTGCCGGGATCGTCGCCGGTTTGCCAAATGCGATTGGCGGATCCTTGGAATTGGTGAATACCGGTGCAATGCATCCGCTGATTGCGATCTTTATCGTTCTTCTGGTAGCAGGCGTGACGGCGGGTGTCGTTTTTGTTGAACGCGGGCAACGCAAGATTCTGGTGAATTACGCCAAGCGGCAGGTTGGAAACAAGATTTATGGTGGGCAGAGTTCGCACCTTCCCCTCAAGCTAAACATGTCGGGTGTTATTCCGCCTATTTTTGCATCGTCAATCATCCTGTTCCCGGCGACAATTGCCGGATGGTTCGGCGCGAGTGATTCCATGCGCTGGCTCAAGGACATAGCCACTGTGCTTTCGCCAGGACAGCCTATCTACGTGTTACTGTATGCAGCGGCTATTATTTTCTTCTGCTTCTTTTACACCGCGCTGGTGTTTAATTCGAAAGAGACGGCGGACAACCTGAAAAAAAGCGGTGCTTTTGTTCCGGGAATTCGTCCAGGGGAACAAACGGCCCGCTACATCGACAAAATACTCATGCGTTTGACCTTGATTGGCGCCGCCTATATCACATTGGTTTGTCTGGTGCCGGAGTTCCTGATTCTCAAATGGAACGTCCCGTTTTATTTTGGCGGCA
>BNUC01000155.1 GCA_025997075.1 Betaproteobacteria bacterium
AGCCGAAGTACCATGGTAACGCCCATTCCACTGTTCGAGGTTGAAAACGTTCGAGCTGCCCTGGCTCATGGAAATCGAGGCATCCACGCGCTTTGGACCTTCCTTGAACCACGGACCCAGCGTATCTTCCTGCATCCCGCGATGGAACGGCGGATAACTGACTGGCAGAATATAGGCTTCGACGTGGAGGATGCTGCCATCCGACAAGGTATATTCCTGACCATCCATCGCCATCACGGTTTCTGCCGAGGGATTGCCGTTACGCATCCCCGTGTTGGGCGTTCCAGGTATACCCAGCGTAAACACGTCAAAGCCGCTGATAAGCAAGCGCCGATATTTCTTCCCATCGGGTGTGGTACCCGTCGGGAAATCGATATCGTACTGCCCGCGCGAAGCACGTTCGAATTGCAACTGCAATTCTTCCGCCTGCGCGGGAGTCAGCGCGAACTCCGGCTTCCACTGCCGCAGTTCCTTGGTCATCTGTACCCGAGCCCAATAGAGCATGCGGTCGTCGCTGTTAGGCAACTTGCTGCCCGCCGGAGAAGCGCGCCGCCCCTGCACGCGGTCAATCGCGGCACGCCATAAAGCGGCCCCTTGTTCCTTCACCATGGACAGCGCTTCATCGTACGAAGTGACTTCCGTCTTTCCGTCCTTGCATAAGACATCGGCAAAAGCAGGCGCGAAACCATCGAAACCCGTATCCGCCAGGATACGGGTTGCAAACGGCCTTGAATCGGTCCCCACCACGTTGCCGCCAGTATAAGGCAACGGAGTTTCCAAGCGGCGCTCCTCATAAGCCAACTGCACGGTCGTATCAACCGTACAACCCACCGTAGGCCGCGCCGGTGGCTGTGTGGATCCACCATCACTGTGGTGCCCACCGCCACCACCACCACAGGCCGCAAGCGCAGCCGCCACAGCCGTAAGCGCAGCATGTCTCAACCGTAAATTTAACATCATAAACGCACTCCAGATAAATCAAGTGAATGAAAAGATATATGCCTGCAACAACATGGTACTAGTCTCTTACCTCCCTCTAGTTCTAAAGCAAACTATTACTGAAAATGGGTGACATCGGAGCTTTCAGAACAAACGATTCATCTAAGGGTATACATATCCGCCAAACCTGTACCCAAGATATAGCAAACATCGTACCAGGATGGCTCCCGCAGTTTTTATTCAATTACAGAACCACTGGAACCACAAACAAAAAATCCTTGTACAACAATAAGCTACGCTTTCATTGAGGATTCAACTAAGTTTAGCAAGGAATAAACAGCCCCTCCTTCCACCATGAACTCTCAAGGCTTCTGCCTCATGATATCCAACGAAGCCGCACCATTTTTGTGAGAAACGAGTAACACACCTTCCCCGTTTTGGTGCGTCATGCGCCGGAAGTTTCACTCAATTCCGGAATCGTTGTCAAGAGATAGCCGGCCTTGGTCAAACCATCGCGGAGCGCCTGCGCCGTCGCCACCGCTTCCGCGCCGTCGCCGTGCACGCAGATGCTCTCCGGCTTCACCGGAATACGTTTGCCATTGATCGAGATGAGCGCCTGTTCCTCGGCCATGCGCATCACATGCGCGAGGCTGGCCTCGGCGCCGTGGATCATCGCGCCGGGCTGGGTGCGCGGCACCAGGTTGCCATCGTCGAGATAAGCGCGGTCGGCGAAGACTTCCTCGACCACCGGCAGACCGCGTTCCCGCGCGATTTGCACCGAAAACGAAGCCGCCGCCGCCAGCAGAATCAGCTTCGGGTCGACCCGCTGCACGGCCCGCGCGATCACCTCCGCTATCTTGCGATCGGTGCCGGCCAGGTTGTAGAGCGCGCCGTGCGCCTTGACGTGCGTGAGACGCGCCCCCTGCGCCTGACAGCAGGCCTGGAGCGCGCCAATCTGGTAGATCAGCATGGCTTCGAGTTCTTCCGCCGGAATATCCATCCGCCGCCGCCCGAAACCTTGCAGGTCCGGGAAACCCGGATGCGCTCCCACGCTCACCCCGCTGTCCTTGGCCAAGGCCACCGTCTTGAGCATCACCGCCGGATCGCCGGCGTGATAGCCGCAGGCCACATTGGCCGAATTGACGATGCTCAGCATCGCCGCATCGCTGCCCATTTTCCAGGGTCCGAAACTCTCACCGAGGTCCGAGTTGAGATTTAACTTCAGCGCCATCGCATTCTCCCTATTTTCCTATTTCGTTTATCGTAAAACTAACTCCGGTTTGAAACCCCGCCCTTCAGGGCGGTGGGAACCATACCCCGGCCTGAAGGCCGGGGTTTCGGCGACCGTTTTGGGAGGGGTGCAAACCCCTTCCAAAACATGTTAGATCGACAGGCCTGAAGGCCTGTCGCTTATTTCTTGCTGTAACTACCCACCCTGATGCCAGGGATCCTGGTACAAGGGCCAGCCGGCCCGCAAATCCTTGTTGACCTCCGCGCCGGACACTCCGTGGACAATGCCGTAGGCCCACCAGCTCCAGCGTGTTTCCTGCGCCTGCAAGGCGAGTCTCGCCTGCCTGACATCGACGGCATGAAAGCGGAGCGTCTGCCCCGGTCGAACCTGCGCAAGACGCGGCAGATCGGCGGAAATCACCGTGGCAATCTTCGGGTACCCCCCCGACGTTTGACAGTCAGCCAGCAGGATGATCGGCAATCCGTTGCCCGGCACCTGAATCGCGCCCAGCGTTGCGCCGTCGGAAACAATATCGGCCAGGGCCGGTTCCCGGTGAGCCAGCGCCGGGCCTTCGAGACGCATGCCCATGCGGTCGCTTTGCGCCGTCGCTTTGTACTCGCTGCCCAGCAAAAGGGCGATGGCTTCCAGCGTGAAATGATCGTCCTGCGGCCCGAGGATGATGCGGATCGGGCCTTCCTCATGCCGCCAGGGGTCGGCGGAAAATTCGTAAGCCCCTCTGAACGGCAGGACCGCGCAGGGAATCCGCAGGCCCAGCACAATGGGCTCGCCGATTTCGGCGCGGCGGTAGGTCGAGCGGCTGCCAAGCTGCAATGGCGTCGCGAAGCCTCCGGAAACGGCTACGTAGGCGGCTCCGCCGGCCGCGAAACCGACGCGCAATTCATCGCCGGAATCGAGGGAGACGCTTTGCCACGGCGGAACTTCGTGTTCCTGTCCGCCATCGTCGGCACGAACCAGCGTGGCGGTCAATGCGCCGGTCAGCGCGACACGGACACGCCCCTGGCGGACGGTCAGCACCGGCCCGGCGGCGCGCACCTCGATACAGGCGCATTCGGCCGGATTACCGACCAGCGCATTGGCGCAACGGGCGAGCAGCGAGTCCAGACAGCCCGAGACAGCGATGCCCATGTGCCGATACCCGATCCGCCCGAGATCCTGAATACTGTTGCCAATCCCCGGATCAGTCACTTCAATGAGGCCGTTCATGACGGATTCTCCTCGACAAGCAGACTGGCGCGCTGCAGATTGCCGGCCAGGGCGGCGGCTTCCAGTTCCGTATACTCATTGCGTTCGACGGCGCGCCAGCTCACCCGGTCACCCGACGAGAGCAGCGACGGCGAATGCTCGTCGCGAGCTGAGAACAGGGGAATCGGCGTGCGTCCGAGCAGCCGCCAGCCGCCGGGGCTTTCCCAGGGATAGACCGCGCACATCGCGCCGGCAATGGCGAACGAACGCGCCGGCACCGCCTTGCGCGGAGATTTGAGGCGCGGCATTTCGAGCGCCTCCGGCAAGCCGCCCATGTAAGGGAAACCCGGCATGAAAGCGATCATGTACACACGGAAAGTCGTGGCCAGCAGAAGCTCGATCACCGCCTCGCGCGTAAGACCCTTGGTCTGCGCCAGATCATCGAGGTCGGGCGCGAAATCGCTGTCGAAACAGACCGGGAGACGCCAGTGCCGCCCGTCGCGCTGTACCGCCCCCGTTGTCCGCGCCAGGGAAAGCAGGGCCTCGCCGAGGCGCTCGCCGTCACACTTGAGCGGATCGTAGCAAACGGTCAGCGAACGGAAGGTCGGAACCGTATCGACGATGCCGGCAAACGTCTCTTCCGTCCGGGTCCGCTCCAATACTTCGAGCAAGAGGCCAAGCACCCGGCCGTGCAAGGCCGGGTCGATACGGTTGCCGAACTCGACGGTCCAGGCCGTATCTCCGAGCGGAAGAAGGCGGGGAGTGTTCGTCTCCATACAACTTACGACAGCGCCAGATCGCTGTTAAGCAGATCCGTAATCAGCATGTAACCCGGCGAATGCGTGATGCAGAATTCGGGCGACATCGACATCACCACGGATTGCGGAGTCACGCCGCAGGCCCAGAAGACGGGCAACTCGCCGGGAAGAATATCGACCGCTTCGCCGAAATCCGGTTTATTGATGTCGGCGATGCCAATCTGCGCGGGGTCCCCCAGATGCACCGGCGCACCGTGGACTCGCGGCACGCGCGCGGTAAGCTGCACGGCGCGAATCGCGTTGGCCGCGGTCATCGGCCGCATCGACACGACCATCGGCCCGTGGAACGGCCCCGCCGGGATTGTCTCGATATTGGTCCGGTACATGGCCACGTTCTTGCCCTGTGTCACGTGGCGCAATTCGATGCCGGCGTCGATCAGCGCGTGTTCAAACGAAAACGAGCAGCCGAGCAGGAAGCTCACCAGATCGTCGCGCCAGAACGGCGTGATGTCGGTCACTTCCTCGACCAGTTTTCCGTTGCGCCAGACGCGATATTGCGGCACATCGCTGCGGATATCGACATCCTCGCCGAGCGTCGGCAGGAAGGGATCGCCGGGCTCCGAAACGGCCAGCAGCGGACAGGGTTTCGGGTTACGCTGGCAGAACCGCAGAAAATCGGACGCCAGCTTTTCCGGCAGGATCGCGAGATTCGCCTGCGCGTTTCGGGGCGCGAGACCGCTGGTATGCCGAACCCACTCGCCGCGACGAATGGCCTGACGCGCCTCAAACGCGCTGGAGAAGGTTTTTACGCCTGAAGCGTTTAAAGTATTCGTGGCCGTGCAACAGGGGGAATTCATCGGTAGCCTCCTATAAGAATTAATGTTTCTTCAGATTAACGTTTTTTATCTTGAAGCACCACAAAACGCGAGACAAACGCTATATTTCGTTAGCTTATCATCAGTTTTTTCGATGGCGGCATGAATTCCTTTCCAATCCCGCGGAGAACGTGCATGAATCTGAAATTCGTCGAAACCTTCGTCTGGGTTGCCCGCCTGAGAAGTATCACCCGCGCCGCGGAAAAAATGTGTCTGACACAATCGGCCGTCTCGAACCGGATCGCCACGCTGGAAGACGAACTCGGAGTCGAACTCATCAACCGGCACAATCCGCGCTTCCGGCTGAGCGACGCAGGGACCCGGTTCATGGACTACGCCGAGAAACTCCTGATGATCGAGCGCGAGATGCGCAGTGAATTCAGCGCGCCGGAGCGGCAAGCATTCACCTTGCGCATCGGCGCCATCGAAAGCGTTCTCCATACCTGGTTGATTCCGATGGTCGACGCTCTCAAGCGTTCGTCGCCACTCACCAACTTCGAACTGACAATCGAAACCAGCCTGAATCTCGCCGAACAAATCCGGCGTGGCGCGCTCGATCTCATCTTTTCGGCACTGCCGGTACAGGAAGAAAGCCTCATCAACGAAATCCTGGAACCGTTCGAGATGGTTTTCGTCGGCGCGAAAACGATGACATCTCCTGTCCCGCACGAATCGCTCGAACTTGACGCCTTGCTGCGCCATGAGATCCTGACCTTCCAACGCGGTTCCCATCCGCACATCAGCCTGATCAATGCCCTCCATGCCGCCGGCGTCGACGACAAACACGTACACGCCGTGTCGTCAATCTCCGCACTCGCCCTGCTCGCCGGTAACGGCTTCGGCATCGCCACCCTGCCCCGATGCGTAGCCGAACAGCTTGGACCGGATACCAAGATTTGTATATTGGAAACAAGCTTGCCGCTCGCGCCGCTACCTTTGCACGCAAGCTACTGGAGCACCCTGACAAACCCTTTTCTCAAACAGTCGATTCAGGAAGCGCTGACTTTCGCTCGCGATTACGGAGCACAACGGAATGCAACGGAACGCAATGAACAACCGCCCCCGGCCAGAGCAACCGCACAGGCAAAATCTTAAGCGGGAAACATCATCAGGGAGCGACAGCTTCCCGTCGTCACACGATGGCGAGGACGCCATCGCCCTCGCCTGAGTTTCATCGTATGGGGTACCGTTAGCGCGCCCGGTACAACAGGCTCGGATGCACTTCCTGAAGAATTTTCTGCATCCCCGTGCGCGTCTTGAGGTTGAGAATCACCGGAGAGCGCGTATTGGCGGCAATCTTGCCATTCGGCCCCTTCTCCGCCCCGTCGCGATAAACGATCACGGCGATCACCACATCACTCGCATCCTGTATTCCGAGCAGCTCGCCGTCCTCGTCGGACAACTCAATCTCATACGCGATATCGATCGCGTCGGGCGACACGATGGGAAACGCGACATTAGTGTCATCGACCGACTGCAGCCAGAACACCGTCCCGCCGCCTTCTTCATGAAACAGTTTAAAACGCTTGCTGCTCTCGAATCCCGCCAATCCTTTCGGAAAGGTAAACAACGTAACGGGATCCACCTGAACATTCTTCAAACCAAAACGATCGATATCGATCTTCATGAATATCCCCTGAGTTAAAAGCTTGCCGGCATACTACTCCGAACATTTAACCAGAATACCCCTACCTCTGCAATACATACTGTCTTCGGCAGGCAGGCGGCACGCAGACAAGCTATTTTTACCCCGTCATTCCCGCGAAGGCGGGAATCCAGTTCGTTTTCTCCAACCCGAAGGGCTGCAAATAATGGTGACGCGTTGCGTTACATCGGAGGGTACGCTTCTGGATTTCGGCTTTCGCCGGAATGACGGGGGGTTTTGCGGTTGGGTAAGCGAAGCGCAACCCGACGGTTGTACATTTGCGGCGCGTAGCGCCGGAAGAAACCGTCGGGATGCGCCGCTTCGCGGCTTTCCCAACCTACGCCCCGCTGAGGGGTTGGGGGAGAGGGGGGAAGGCGCTAGAAGTTATACCTCGCCTTCAGACTCCCCAACACGCCTTCGCGTTTGCCGGCATAGCCTTGCACGCCTATATCCAGCGTCCAGCCTTGGGTTTTTGTCGTGGGATTCAGCGTCACGCCGAGTTCCAGCAGCCCGCTGTCGCCCTTGAGTTTGGGCGCGTCCAGTGGGTAGTCACCTTTGCCGTGTTCGATGAAGAGGCCGGCTGTTAATTGGCCGGGGTCGGTTTCTTTGCTTGCGGCGAGGCCGGCGATCAGGTTGTAGCCTTCGACGTCGACATGTGAGCCGGTGTTGTGCCGCAGCTTGCCGCCGAGGGCGATGAAGCCGAGGCGGCAGTTATCCGCCGAAGCGCATTGCGTCTGTTGCAGGGCGGCGGGAAGTCCTTTGTCGATGAGGAAGTCCGCGCCTTGAGTGAGGAAGGCACTTGCGGCTGCGTAGCCTTCGGCCAGGGCTTTGGTTTGGGGATTGAGGTGGATGCCGGGCTTGTCGGGGGGATTGGGGGTGACGGGGGGTTCAACCGGTGGCTCGACCGGCGGTTGAACTGGCGGCTCGACGGGCGGCTCAACCGGTGGTTCGCTTCCCGCGAGGCTGGCTACCAGCCGCCGGCCTTCCTGGGTGCTCAGGTTGAAGTCGTAGAGCAGGCTGACGCCTTGCATCCCCGTGCCGTGGGCGGTCTGGTTGAGCGGCTCGCCGATGAGGGTGGCTGCGTTGATGAGCGTGAGGCTGTCGCCGGCCTTCAGCGGGGTGCTGCTGCCGAGGAGGCCGACATTGACGCTGCTGTTGATGATGTAGGCGACGCCGTCG
>BNUC01000156.1 GCA_025997075.1 Betaproteobacteria bacterium
CATCGATGTGACTTATTCGCTGAGCAAGGATCTCGATTTGCAGTTCGGCTTCATGCGCACGACCGATGATGAGCATCCGAAGGCAAAAACCAACAGCGTGGCGGTTGTGGCGACCTGGCGGTTTTGATTACCATTTTTTTAACGTGAAGGAAGAAACATGAAAGCTCGTATGTGTTTGATCGCAGGAAGTTTTATGCTGGCTGCAAGCGCCTTTGCCTTTGAAGAGTATCCGGCAGGGGAACCCGTCAAAATCAATGAAATGGAAATTGCCGCCGTTTATCTGCAACCCATCGACATGGAACCGCGCGGCATGGGATTGTCCGCCGCCCAGTCGGATATTCATCTGGAAGCGGATATTCATGCGATTGAAGGGAACAAAAATGGTTTTGGCGCTGGCGAATGGATGGCTTACCTGACCATCAATTATACGCTGGTCAATAAGGATACCGGCGAAAAACAGGAAGGCACCTTTATGCCGATGGTAGCCTCCGATGGCCCGCATTATGGTCAAAACATCAAAATGATGGGCGTGGGCAATTACAAGGTGACCTATCACATCGAACCCCCTGCCGCCGGCGGCATGCACCGTCATACGGATACCGAGACCGGCGTGGGACGCTGGTGGAAGCCTTTTGACGTGTCTTTCGATTTCAAATACGCGGGGCTTGAGAAAAAGAAATAAGTGAATAAGCAACCATGTCATTCCGGCGAAAGCCGGAATGACATGGTCAGCGTGGCGTAGGTTGGGAAAGCCGCGAAGCGGCGCATCCCGACGATACTTATCTTCCGGCGCTACGCGCCGCAAATTTACATTTGTCGGGTTGCGCTTCGCTTACCCAACCTACGGGAGCTGGATGGTGAAATTGTCTCTATTTGACTCGTAACATTTTTAAGGCGCTCAAACACTCGATTCAATGACGTACTGGTCTTCAATTCTGATTTGCTTTTTGTCAACATCCTTGCTGCTGGCGGCGCATTGGAGCCATCGGCCGGGCTTTGGCGTATGGAAGACCGTATTGTCCGGCGCAGGGGCGCTGGCTCTGGGTATTACGGCCGGATTGTTCTTCCCGGCCGGGCAGGCGATGGCTTTAGGCTTCAACCTGGCGCATGCAGGCGTCTTGTTGTTATTCACCGCATGGCAAATCACGCGCAAGCGTGAATTGTTCTGGCATATTGCCCTGATTTTTCTGGCGGCTGTTAGCTGGGGCCGAACCTCGGTAGTGCTTTCACTATCCAGCACGCATGTAATCAATACCGCCTTGTTGCTCAATCTGGCGAGCGTGCTGACGGCGCTGCTGACGTGCGCCTTGTTGTCGTGGCTGTTGCGCCATGTTTTGGCCAGAATGCACGAGGGCGCGCGGCGTCTGTTTTTATTGGCTACGGCGCTGACCACCTTGTTGCCTTTGAGCGGCCATATTGTTCTGAGCCTGATAAAGCTCCAGATGCTGGAGCTGAGTAAAAGCAATCTTTCCTATGCCGCGAAGACGACCAATCTGGATAACTTCGCGCCTTATGCGCTGCTGGCCTGGGTGGGCTTGCTGTTGCTGGCGTATTTTGCGCTGCAGCTTGTTCCGTGCCGGCGTCACTGGCTGGCGCAGACGGAGTTAATCGCGCGGCGCATTGCCGAAGCGGCTTATCGCCGGATGCGCGTCCTGTTGCTCGCAAATATGTTGCTGGCCTTGCTGATGCTGGGCTGCAAGTTGTATTGGGACCTGGTGGCTTCACGTCCGCCCACCCTGTCGCAGGCGACAAAAGTCGAGATGCGGGCGGATGACACGGTACGCCTGCCGCTGACGCCTCTGATGGATGGGGTTCTGCACCGCTTTGCCTGGGTGTCGGATGACAGACGCCTGGTACGTTTTTTCATTCTCAATCGCCAGCCAGACCGTGTTTCTCCCGCGGTGGTTTTCGATGCCTGCCTGCTCTGCGGCGACAAGGGCTATGTGCAAAGCGGCGACCAGATAGTCTGCGTGGGTTGTGGCGTGTATATGTTCAAACCGAGCATCGGCAAGCCCGGCGGCTGTAACCCCGTGCCGGTGGAGAAGTGGAAGGTCGAGGGCGAGGAAATTGTCATTTCCCGGACTTCGCTGGAAGCAGGTCTGCCATTATTCAGGCAGGGAGCGCCTCGATGATTTTCCGCATGTTGCGCCAATCCTGGTTGCGCAATCCGCGCCGCAAGATTTTGGCAATGACCACGGTATTTCTGGCGGCCAGCCTGTTGTCGGCGCTGATGCTGGTCTCCATCGACATCGGCGACCAGATGGCGCGCGAGATGAAGTCTTACGGGGCCAATATCCTGATGCTCCCGGCGGAACAGGCGGCGCTGCCGTCGCTGGGCGATGGCGAGGACAACCCATTGGCGGGGCAAAGTTCGCTGGATGAATCCGAACTGCCCAACATCATGGATATTTTCTGGCGCAACAACATCACGGGCTTTGCTCCGTTACTGAATGGCGAAATCAAGCTCGATGGCAATCATGCCGTAAAGATTATCGGCACGTTTTTTGACAAGCGTCTGACCGTGCCCGATGAAGACGATTACCATACCGGGCAAAAGATTATCAGTCCTTTCTGGCATATCCAGGGTGAATGGCCGGATGACGAAAAAGATGAAATACTGGCGGGTTCGGCCCTGGCGCGCGCGCAAGGCTGGCAAGCGGGCAGGGAACTGACGGTCGATGGCATGCCGGTCCGGATTACCGGGATTTTGACTTCCGGCGCGGAAGAAGAAGATATGCTGATTGTGCCCCTGCGGCTGGCGCAACGATGGCTTGATAAGCCGGGCAAAATCCAGGCGGTGCGCGTATCGGCCCTGACGGTTCCCGAAAACGATTTGTCCAAACGCGCTTTGCGCGACCCCGACGCGCTCGATGCCGAAACTTATGACCTCTGGTATTGCACCGCCTATGTCACTTCCATTGCCCACCAACTGGAAGAAGCGGTTTCCGGCAGCATTGCCAGACCCATCTGGCAGGTCGCGGCGTCGGAAGGGGCCATCATTGAAAAAATACAGTCATTGCTGATTATGGCGACCTGCGCCGCCTTGCTGGCAGCCGCGATGGGGGTGGCTTCCCTGATGACCAGCGCCTTGATGGAACGCTCGCGTGAAATTGGCCTGATGAAAGCGCTGGGAGCGCATTACTGGCAGATTTCCCTGC
Source organism: Betaproteobacteria bacterium (assembly GCA_025997075.1). Taxonomy (GTDB): domain Bacteria; phylum Pseudomonadota; class Gammaproteobacteria; order Burkholderiales; family Rhodocyclaceae; genus Propionivibrio. The sequence continues at coordinate 3,159 of BNUC01000156.1, forward strand.
TGTTCTATGCCGAAGCCATACTCGGCAGTCTGGCCGGCGGCATGCTGGGCTGTCTCGCGGGTTGGGGACTGGCGCGCGTCATAGGCTGGCAATTGTTTAACGCGCCGCTCAAGTTTTCGTGGATTGTGACGCCTTGCGTGCTATTGCTCTCGGTTTTTATAGCAATGCTTGGAACCTGGTTCCCGGCCCGGCGTATTGCCCGGCTGTATCCGGCGGAGGTGCTCCATGGCCGCGCCTGACATGCGCCGCATCATGCTGCGCCGGGCAATCTCGCTGCGCAATCAGCGGGTATTGGTGGTGTTTCTGGCGCTGATGGCGGGCGCCGCCATCGTCAATGCGCTGGCCTCGGTGTATTTCGATATCAATATCAAGATGAGCAGCGAGTTGCGTACTTTCGGAGCCAATTTTTATGTCGGGCCAGGCAAGGAACACACCCTGCCGGAAAAAGATTTTGAAGCGGTGCTGATGGCCGCGCCCGAGGGATTGATTAACGCCGGCAGTCCTTATCTGTACGGCTCCGCGCGTAGCGAACTGGAGCGCGTTGCGTTGGCGGGGGTGCGCTTTTCCCAGTTGGGACAACTCGTGCCGTATTGGCAGGTGGAAGGCGATTGGGTGGGCGTGGATTTCGACGACCGCAACGCGATGATTGGCCGCACCCTGGCAGGCCGATTGGAGTTGAAAGTGAACGATAGGCTGACTCTGGTCAAGGACGGCGAAAAGCGCTCCTTGCGCATCAAGGGCATTATCGACGCGGGCGACGCCAGCGACAGCCTGCTGTTTATCGGCCTGCCTCTGGCGCAGGCCTGGCTGGATAAACCGCATATTATTTCACACGCATTTTTCAGCCTGAATAACCGCGCCGGAGAGGTTGAAGCCTTTGCCGGGAAATTGCAGGCGGAACATCCGGACTGGTCGGTGCGGCCCATACGCAAAGTCTCGGCCAATGAAGGCGAAGTATTGCTCAAGATTCAGGGGCTGATGGGCTTAATCTCCATTGTCATTCTGTTGTTGTCAACCCTGTGCGTGAATACCTCGCTGACAGCCATCGTCGGCGAACGGCAAAAAGAGTTCGCCTTGCAAAAAGCCATTGGCGCTTCCACGCAATCCATCGTGCGGCAGGTATTGCTGGAAACGCTTTCGATTGCGTTCCTGGCGACCTGCGTGGGTTGTCTGCTGGGCTTTTTGCTGGCGCAGGTGCTGGGGCAGACCGTGTTCTCTTCGGGCATCAGTCTGCGCGGGGTCGTTATTCCGATTACATTGGCGCTCGCGCTTGGCGTGGCGCTGGCAGCCGGCGTATTTCCATTACGACGCATCATGCGTATTCAGCCCGCAAGCGTCTTGAAAGGTGAATAAAACATGGCCAATGCCATTTCTGTTGAAACCCGCCATGTGGGCAAAAGCTTCGGTTCCGTGAAAGCGCTGGATGACATTGACCTGCGCATCGGCAGCGGAGAATTCGTGGCGCTCATGGGCGCTTCCGGTTCCGGCAAAACCACCCTGATGAACATCCTGAGCTGCCTGGATACGGCGAGCAGCGGTGAAGTCTGGCTCGATGGCGTGAATGCGGCCACGCTGGATGAAGAAGGTCGTCGCGAATTTCGCGCCCGCCACATCGGCCTGGTTTTTCAGCAGTTTCACCTGATTCCTTATCTGAACGCGCTGGAAAACGTCATGCTGGCGCAGCATTACCATAGCGTGACGGATGAGACTTCTGCCCGCGCGGCATTGGATAAGGTGGGTCTGGGACATCGCCTGGACCACCTTCCCAGCCAGCTCTCGGGCGGAGAGCAGCAGCGGGTATGTATTGCCCGCGCCATTGTCAATCAGCCGCCCATCATTTTTGCCGACGAGCCCACCGGCAACCTCGACGAAGAAAACGAAAACCGCGTGCTGGAAATTTTCGAGAAACTCCACGCACAGGGACACACCATCGTCATGGTGACGCACAACCCGCTGCTGGGTAATCGCGCCGGACGCATCATTCATTTGCAATATGGTCGCATCGTGGAAGGTGTGAGTGTGGTGGCTGCAACAAAAGAGATTCCTGTACGCGCCATAGCGCGGCAAGTCCCCGCTTCGAATGCGTCCACGATGGCAATGATTGAAAGCGTGGCGCCATGAAATATTGTCATTTGGTCTTGTCGCTCTTGCTGACGCTTGGCTTGTGCGCCTGTAAAGACGAAGTAGCGACCATCGGGCAAGCCGCGCCGGCCCTGGCGGCTCTGGACGCGCAGGACGCGCCGGTCAGCCTGGAGCAATGGCGCGGCAAGGCGGTGTACCTGAATTTCTGGTCAGCCGGATGCGGATTCTGTCTGGCGGAAATGCCGCGTCTGGACGCCTTGCGCCAACAATACAAGGATGCGGTGGAAGTCGTTTCCGTGAATATCGACCCGGAAAGCATTTCCCTCGACCCGACCTTGCAGAAATTACAGGTATCGTTTCCGGTGCTGCGCGATTCCCTGGGCATCACGCGTGACCGCTATCAGGTTGAAGGCACGCCCGCCGGTTTTCTGATTGACGCAGAGGGTGTTTTGCGCCGGAGCTTCGTGGGGACCCGCGCCGCCGAGCGTCTGGAAGTGGTGTTTCGTGAGGCCGCGCTAACAGTGGCGAACAGCGTGGATTCAAAATAATGAACAGAGTCTCAATGTTTGGTATTTTTCTCGGCTTGTCCTTTTGCGTCGCCAGCCATGCCGCCGACGCGGAGAATGCCGACCTCAAGGCGGGAGAGCGAGCCTTTCGCATGCACTGCCGCTCTTGTCATGCCGTAGGAGAAAAGGCGGTCAGCCGCGACCATGGCCCGGCCCTGAATGGCGTGACGCAACAGAAGTCTGCCAGGGCTAAAGACTTCGAGTTTTCCGGGGCGATGCAAAAGTCCGGACTCATCTGGACAGAAAAAAACTTTATGGCCTACCTCCTGGACCCGCAGCACGTGCTGGCCGGCAGCAGCAAAAAAATGCCAGTCATCAAGGATGAAAAAAAGCTGAAAGAGATTTATCGCTATCTTCAGCAGTTTTAGAGGGTTGTTTTAATGCAGACAGTGTCAATTTTTACCACCGTCATTCCCGCCTTCGCGGGAATGACGTGGTCAGCGGTGCGTAGGTTGGGAAAGCCGCGAAATGTTAACGTTGGGGCGCATCCCGACGATACTTATCTTCCGGCGCTACGCGCCGCCTATTTACAATTGTCGGGTTGCGCTTCGCTTACCCAACCTACGGGAACTGGATTCCCGCCTTCGCGGGAATGACGGAGTAATCATAAGTAAGCTCATCAATAAATCCCTGGACCTATTCCTATGTTTCAAAAAATCTTGCTGGCATTAAGTTTTGTCCTTGCGTCAACAATGGCTCAAGCCGCCCAAGGCGATTTTGAAGCCTACATCGCCGACATCGAGGGGCGGCTGGACCGCACATCGCAGGCCTATCGCGACCAGCAGCTTGAAGAAGCCAAAAGCGCGGTGCAATCGGCGTATTTTGAAGTATTTGAAAATCTGGAAGGCCCGATACGCATCAATATTTCGGCAGCGAAAAGTTACGAGATGGAAGCGACTTTCGGGCAGATTCGCCGCATGATGATGGACGGCAAGCCCGTGGCGGAAGTGGATGCGCGCATTCAATGGCTAAAAGGTGAGCTGCGCGCCGTGCAGCCGAAAATCGAGACCGGGCACAGCCTCACGACGCAAGACGCCTACGATAACCAGAAAATTGCCCCCTACTGGCGCGACTATTACCGTTTGATTGACGATTTGCTGGCCGAGGCGGTGACTCTTTACCAGCAGGGAAACGGCGGCGAAGCGCGCGCCCGGATTCAGCGCGCGCAGTTTGACGGCTTCAAGAATTCGGAGATGGAAATCGGCATTCGCAGCCAACGCTCGGCCAGCCTGACGCAGCGGATTAACCAGGAATTTTCCGCCTTGATGGAGTTGGCGAACGAATTGGCCAACGTTCCCAATGAGATGACCAAATTTGGCTACGGCGTCACCAGCCTGTTGCAGGATATCGAAGAACAGCTTGAAGATTTGCCCATCCCGGCCAAGGCCGGCGTCAATGTCATGGCCGATGCCGCAGCGGCTGGCGAAAGCAATGCGGACAACAACGCCGATTGGCCGCAAGTCGCGCGGTCTATCGACGCCGCCATCGCCCAAGCCATCTCCCAATATCAGGCGGGCGAGACGCAGCCGGCGATAGCGGCTGTGCAGAACGCCTACTTCGATTTATTTGAAGCCTCGGGCATGGAAAACCGCATGGGCGCGCGCGACGCCACGGCCAAGACGCGGCTGGAAGGCTATTTCACCAAAATGGTGGGCTTGATGAAAGCCGGGCGGCCTCTCGCGGAACTGGAGGAACAGGCCAGGGGACTATCGACCGATTTGGCGCAAGCCGCGCTGCAACTGGGCGGCGGCAGTCAGACCCCCTGGGGCCTGGCCGTGATGAGCCTGATTATCATCCTGCGCGAAGGCATGGAAGCGCTGCTGATTGTCACGGCCATCGTCGCTTATCTGATTAAGAACAATCATGCCGACAAGCTGCCCCTGATTCGTCAATCGGTGATGGTGGCCCTGGCGGCCAGCTTCGCCACCGCCGCCGTGTTTTACTGGCTGTTCAAAAATGCCGGCGCGCAGCGCGAACTGCTTGAGGGCTTCCGCATGATAGATCGGACGAGCG
>BNUC01000157.1 GCA_025997075.1 Betaproteobacteria bacterium
GGACTCCCAAAGAACAAGACTGGGCGCAAGATGGAGCACCACCCTGAGCCAACAGACCCGCGCCTACGCCGGAGCCGCCTGGGAACACGAATACGACGGCAAGGTAAAAGCCAGCATCCACGGCTACCCACTGGATGCGCCCAAACTCAAAGGCGACAGCGGCATGCTGGAACTCGGCGTAACGCTGAATCCCACGACAAAAACCCAAGGCTGGACGCTGGATATAAGCGTGCAAGGCTATGCGGGCAAACGCGAAGGCGTGTTGGGGAGTCTGAAGGCGAGGTATCGCTTCTGAGATCGGGGCGTAGGTTGGGAAAGCCGCGAAGCGGCGCATCTCGACGGTACTTAAACTGATTGAATGTAAACCATTTTTTTCAATAAGTTACGACATCTGTGTATGCAATAGCCCTGCCCGGATGACTCCTGGATGTCAACAGGGCGCGTTTTTTGTTATCCTGCTGCAACTCTGCTCTTGCTCACTACGAATTTTCAGGTTCCTGCCTTGGCAGGGTTGGAGGAATGATTTTTAAAGGAACATGACCGTGTCGGAAAAATATCATTTCTTTTACCGCAGTCCCTTGGGGCAGTGGAATCGCAAGCCGTTTTACGAAGGCGATCTCAAATTCTGTTGCGCCGAGCAGTACATGATGTATTACAAGGCGGTGCTGTTCGGGGATGCCGAATCGGCGCGGCTGATTCTGGCGGAAACGGAACCGCGCTTGCATCAACAACTCGGTCGTCAGGTGCAGGGTTTTACGCCTTCGTTGTGGAGCGATTTTCGCGAAGAAATTGTGTTTACCGGGAATGTGCTCAAATTCTCGCAAAATGATGACTTGCGGGCGCTGCTGATGGCGACGGGCGACAAATTGCTGGTGGAAGCTTCGCCCATTGATCTGGTTTGGGGCATCGGTTTGGGCGAGGATGATCCCCTGCGGCTGGATGAAAAAAACTGGAAGGGCTTGAACCTGCTCGGGCGCGCCTTGACCCGTGTGCGCGAATACCTCAAAGCCGGAAAGTCGCCGGAAGCGGCGAGTCAGGCGTTGAAAGTACGCCTGACAGCAGGACGGACGGCAAGGCGGGAATGACGGTGAAATTGACTCTATTTGTTGATGGCATAAAACCGAACTTTTCGGCGGGAAGATAAGCAATTGGCAGCCCGGAATCCGTAGCGGGCGAACACATAAAGGAGAACTTGGCATGTCCGGTATTCTGAAAACCCTGATTTTGAGCCTTTGTCTGCTGCAGGCAGCCTGCGTTCATACGCAAACTCAAGCAAGCAAACCTTCGCAAACAACACTGCAAGACACGAACTGGGTACTCACACGGCTGGAAAGCCAGCCGGTCACGACTACGAAACCCGCCCAACTGCGCCTCAATGCCGAAGGTCGCGTGTCCGGCTCCGGCGGCTGCAACCGCATTGGCGGCGCTTATCAACTGACGGGCGGGCAGATTGCTTTCTCACAAGTCGTCAGCACCAGAATGGCGTGCATCGGTGATGTGGCGGCAACAGAAGACGCCTTTTTCAAGGCATTGGCGCAAGTCGCAAGTTGGGAAATCAAGGGGCAAACCCTGTCCCTGCGCGACGCTGGCGGGAAGCTTGTGCTGGAACTGGAAGCGGCGGCTGTGACTCGAAATTGATTCGGATTATTTCTCTATGGCCTATTTTTACAAGACTGGATTAACTCATGAAACTTCTTATTCTTGGCGGCACCGGGGTTATCAGCCGGTCCATAGTCAGGCTGGCGCAGGAGCGCAATATCGAAGTCGTCATCGTCAACCGCGGCAACCGGCAGGTCGAGTTCGCTGACAAGGTCCGCGCCATCCAGGCGGATCGATCCGATCCGGCTGGCTTCGCCGAAAAGCTCAAAGGCGAGCGCCCGGACGTGGTCATCGACATGATCAGCTTCAATCCGGAGGACGCGAGGCAAACGCTGGATCTTTTCCGGAGCCGGGCCAGGCAGATTATCATCACCTCCAGCAATGCCGCCTACGACCGGCCCTACCAGAGTTTTCCCGTCCGCGAGGATCAGGAAAAACTGATTGTTGGCGGTGATTTCGCCTACGGCAGGGAGAAGGCGGCCATGGAGCGGTTTTTGGTCGCCGAAATGCCCAAGCCCGGAGCCGCCATCACCATCATCCGGCCATCGCTCACCTTCGGACCCGGTGCCCGCAACTTCGGCATGCTGCGCCAGAATTACAACGTCGTGCAGCGCATCCGCGACGGCAAGCCGCTGGTCATGGTGGGAGAGGGCGTGGCGCCCTGGACCTTCACCTATGTTGACGATCTGGCTCTCGGTTTCGTCCTCGCCTGCGGCAACGAACGCACTTACAACGACTATTTCCAGGTATTGAACAATGAAAGAATGGTTTGGGAGGATCTTTATCGCCTGGTCGGCGATCTGGTCGGCAAGAAACCGGTATTGAACTATGTTCCCAGCCAACTCTTGAAGGAGATGGATGACAAGCTGTTCAGTCACCTGAATATCGAAAAAGTCCATCCCTCGCTGTTTTCCATCGAGAAATTTCAGAAGGCGGTTCCGGAATTCCGGCCTCTCTGGAAGTTCAAGGACGGCCTGGCCAAAGTTATTGAATCCTGGGAGCGGGAAAAACTCGGCGTGGATGCGGCCAAGGACAAGCTGGAGGACGCCATCTGCGCCAGTTACGCCTCCTTCCGCGATAATCTGCTAAAAATCCGGGCCGACAATTCTTACGGCGCAGCTTTCAAATAATGCCGCCGGCTGTTACGCCGTCATTCCCGTGAAGGCGGGAAGTCCGGTAGCCCGTTGCGACGCGCGGAGGCGAAAGCAGCATGAGCGGGATGCCTGTGGTGGCGCTGGTGGAGTCTCCGTTCACGCCCATAACGTTGATAATGGCGCGGCCAGATACTTATCGCCCAGCGGTAAGGTTTGCTCGCCATCGTACAAAATGATGCCGCATAGAAACGCTTTACCCGCGGCATTGGCGAAGCACTTGAGACCTGGCAGATCGTTGACCGAAATTGTCGCCGCCGCTTTGACTTCCACCGCGATGACCTGTCCTTCCGCGTTCTCAATCACGAAATCCACCTCGTTTTGGGCATGGTCGCGGTAATGCAACAGGTAATAATCGTTTTCCGCCGTTGTCGCGTGCTTTGATAATTCACCGAATACAAACGATTCCAGAAGCTTGCCGAAACGGGAGCGATCAGCCAAGGCGCTTGCTGCCGTGATGTTGGCGAGCGAAGCGAGAAGGCCCGAATCCAGAAAATGCAATTTGGGCGTTTTTACGATGCGATTGAGAGCATTGCGCGCCCATACCTCGACGCGGCGCAGTAAGAACATTTGCTCGAAAACGCCGATATAGCGGGCCGCCGTTTTATGATCCAGACCAATGGCGCTTCCGATTTTGGAATAATTGCAAAGTTGTCCGGACACCTGCGCCAATGCGCGTAAAAAACGGGGCAACTGGTCGAGTTTGGCTATAGCCGCCAAATCCCGTGCATCGCGTGTCAACAAGGAATCCACGTACTGTTTTGCCCACGTCCTGCGGCGACGCGGCGTCTGGCGCGAAACAGCTTCGGGATATCCGCCGCACAGAACCGTTTCAATCAGGGCATCGCCCAAAACAAGTTGGCGCGGCTTGGGTAATCGCCCGCAAAACGCCGCATCCAGCCAGTTCGTTTGCCCCTGTCGCATCTCGCCTTGTGAGAGCGGCAACAAGGTCAGCGTTTCCATGCGGCCAGCCAAGGATTCACTGACCGTTGGCAAAGTCATCAAGTTGGCGGAACCGGTCAGCAGGAAACGTCCAGGGCGGCGGTCGTTGTCAATACTGGTTTTGAGCGCCTGCAAAAGTGGTGGCGCGTACTGGATTTCGTCAATTACCGCCCGATCCAGTCCGCGAATCATGCCAATCGGGTCCTGGTTCGCCGATGCGCGCGTTGACGCGTCATCCAAAGTCAGGTAGCGCATGTTTGGGCCGGAGATTTGACGGGCCAGCGTTGTTTTTCCAGATTGACGTGGCCCCGCCAGCAGCACGGCGGGCGTGTCCTGCATGGCGTCGGCAATGCGTTGCTCGATAAAGCGAGGGAAAATCGGTACGGAATCGATCATGGAAGTCTGGCGCGACGGCTGATTGTCGAAGAGATGAGTGAAATTGGGAATGTAAGCCAGTACGATTGGGAAAGCAAGGTCTGATAATTGGGAATGCGTCTATGTAAAATTGGGAATGAAATGCTGTGTAATTGGGAATGTTTGTCGGTGGATTCGGGATAGGGGGTAGAGGAGAGCGGCATGCGTGTTTGCGGGAATGACGTATCTATTTGATTCGAAAACGCTCTCACACTGCCGCTGACATGTCTCGTCAGCTTGTTCGTTGTTCAAGTGGCAGCGCGAAGCGCCAGGCTTTGCTCAGCATTTCATCCACGGCGGCAAGAGCCGCCGTGAGGCGCTCGGCGGGTGTGCCGCGTAGTTCCAGCCAGGGTGCTTTTTGGGCGGACAGTTGTTCGCGGAAGCGTCCCGTCATCCAGGCGCGCAGATGCTCGCCATCGCGCAGGCCATCATCCGTAAAGGGAACGCCTTCATCACTCGTCAGCAGATACAGGGCGCGCGGCGGCATGGCTGCGGCAATCCTGGCGACGCTCGCGCTGGCCTCTCCCATGTAGCGTTCATGCCAGATGCACGTCGCCAGCGCATCGGTGTCGCAGACCAGCACGGGGCTGCCGTAACGGGCGGCCTGCTCTTCCAGCCGGCACTGTTCGGCGGCGATGTCGGTGAAGTCCCCGCTATGCCAGATGATGTCTTCCATGCCGGCGCCCGCTTGCGTGGCGCGGGCCAGGGCGAGCAGGTTGGCGCTGATCTCGCGGCCAAATTCGGCCACCCGGCCCGTGCGTTCCCAGATACCGCCGCGCTGGCGCAAGGCGGCGGCCAGATCGCGCGACAAGGTGGTCGTGCCGGTGGATTCGGCCCCTGTGACGACCACACGCAAGGCCAGCCCCGCCCGGACGGCCGGCGGCAATTGCAGCCATTGGGCGCACGGGTTTTCACGCACGGCGGCGCCCGAGACCGGATACAAACTACGGCTTTGGTCCAGACAGACAGAGGCGGCGGAAAAGCGGCGCGCAAGTTCCTCGCCATAAGCTTCGGAGGTGAAAACCGCGTCGACGGCGGGCGCCTGTCCATATTCACGGTCGGCGCGGGCAATCGCCAGACGGATCACGGCCTCATGCGCGTCCCAGATCGCCGGAGAATCGTAGTCGATAGGCGCGTCATCGAGTTCGGCGACAATTCTCACTCTCCTCACCAACGGCAGGGTGGCGAACGAGTCGCGCAGCCAGTCCACCCGCTGCGACATGGGGATGCTCTCGACGCTGGAACCGAGCACGCCGACCGTGACGTGACGACAATGCGCGGCGGCGGTGCGGATCAGGTATTCGTGGCCCAGGTGCGGCGGGTAAAACTTGCCGATGACCAGCCCGTGTTCAAAGACAACCCGGCTCATGTGGCGGCTCCTCTGGGAAGAGCTTGGGCTAATTCATTCCAGTGCCGCCAGCCTTTCAAGCAGATCAGCAGGAAAATCACGTAAAGACCGGCTATCAGGGGCAGCCCACGGCTCCAGTACAGCGGAATGGAAACCAGGTCGACCGCAATCCACCAGCCCCAGCTCGAAATCTGGCGGCGGTTGAGTTGCCATTGCGCGCACAGACTCAGCGCGGTGATCAGCGCGTCGATGGGTGGGCTGGCGCCCTTGAGCCGGATCAGCACTTGCCACAGCAGCACAGTCGTCACCGTCGCGATGCCCAGCAGAATCGCCTGCTCGCGCCAGGTGCTCGGAAATACCGGCGAGGGTTCCTGCGAGATCTGTTGCGTCAGCCACCTGCGCCAGCCGATCGCCGCCAGCACGATGAACACAATCTGCAGCGAGGCATCGGCAAACAGCCGTTGCTCGACGAAAACCAGCCCCAGAATGACACAACTGAGTATCCCGGCCGGAAAGTTCCAGATATTGGCCCGCGCCGTCAGCCAGACGCAGATGACGCCGGTGATGAAGCCAAGGATGTCGCCTGCCGACATCGGCATACTGGCGACAAGGAACAGGGGATCGGTGAGTGGGGCAAGGATTTCCATGCGGGCGGACGGGTCACGACAAGTCGCAAGAATAATACGAAGCCCGGCACGGTAGAAGCCCCGCGTGATTCAGCCATGCTAAACTGCATCATGGCTGAGAAAAAAGTGATTGATGAAACCCATAAAATTTCTGACCGGCGCGGCAATGGGAAGCTGCGGCGGGAAATATGGATAGACGTGATAACGGGGGAAATAACCCGTTACAACCTTGCCTATATCAATCATCGACTTCACTCCGGCGATAATGGGCGCGTATTGGGGTATGACAACGCGCATCAGCAGCATCATCGTCATTACTTCGGGAAGGTAGAGCCGCTTGAGTTCATCGGCTTTGAAGATGTTGAGACGCGTTTTGAACAAGATTGGATTGCCCTAAAGGATTTGAAATGAGCAAATTCACCATCAGAACAGGAACGGAAGAAAATTTTTTCAGACGGGGGCGGCAACTGGCAAAAATGGCCGACTGCGGGGAAGCGTTGCCTGATGAGCGCGTTGTCAGTTTTGAAGATCCCGCCGAGGTGTTAAAGCTCATCACAAGCACGCGTTTGGCGCTGTTTCGCACAGTAAAGGAATATCCCGGTTCAATTACCCAGATAGCGAATCGCCTGCGCCGTGACCGCAGCGCGGTAAAGCGTGACATCGATGAACTGGAAAGCGCCGGACTGGTTGTGATTGCAGAGAAAATACTCCCCGGACATGGGCGCATGAAAGAGGTTCAGGTTGCGGCAAACCAGTTTCAGCTCCAGGCCGAAGTGATTTAGAGCAAGTCACGTCCGGAAACCGTAAACGGGTCACGTTCCATCGCCAGTCGTAAGCCTTTGGCGCGAAGTGTTACGGCGAGTCGGAGAATAACCATCGGAATGATGAACAGCGCTTGCTTTCCCTCTCCCCTTGTGGGAGAGGGTGCCCCGGTTTCCGCCTCCCGCAGTCGTGATGGAAGCCTTATCTTGCGTTTATTCAGGCGATTACTGCGCCCAACCGGGGCGTTATTTGCGACCAGAATTTGGAAAAACATCAAGCATCGGGACTCATCACCAGCAGGTGCCAATGGGCCGAGAGATCAGCATCGCGGGCCGCAATGACTTTTTGAGGTAGCGGACTACTTGGAACGATGACCATGACAGCTAACGCCCAAGGTGATCGGCGCTGCGCGGCTTTATCGCAGCGTCCAGTGACCGAAGGGAACAGGGGCGACCGCAGGGTTAGCCTGCTCATTTCATGGGCAAAGACAATGGGCCGCACCACATGACTGTATTGCAGAGCACCAGTTGGTTAATGAAATAGCCACCGCCGTACCCACCAAGTCCAAGAAGGAAAGATACGAATGGGCGAGTTATCTGCTTCTTCCGTGCAGAGAAGGCGGTTCCCAGCACAACGACAAATGCAAGAGGCAACGAGAAGATATGGCCCAAGCCCAATAGACCTTCAGGGCGGACGGCGCGCCAGTTAACG
>BNUC01000158.1 GCA_025997075.1 Betaproteobacteria bacterium
TTCTGAGATCGGGGCGTAGGTTGGGAAAGCCGCGAAGCGGCGCATCCCGACGGTACTTATCTTCCGGCGCTGCGCGCCGCAAATGTACAACCGTCGGGTTGCGCTTCGCTTACCCAAGCTACGCAAACCGACAGGATATGGTTTGGGGTGAGTGGAACAACCCCGACATTGGGAAGCGCCATTGGCTGCTGTGTTGGGCATCACTTCGTTCATCCCAAGCTACGTGGCCTTTCCACGTCATTCCCGCGAAGGCGGGAATCCGGAAACGTAGCTCCCGGCGCTGCGCGCCGCAAATTACACCTGCATGTTCATCACATCGTGGTAGGCGGTAAGCAGTTTATTGCGCACCTGTACCATTTCTTGGAACGACAGATTGGCTTTCTGCAATGAAATCATCACTTCATGCAGATTACCGTTGCCGTCGCCGGCGGCAAATTTTGCCGCCATGTCTTCCGCCTGCTGCTGGGTCTGGTTGACCTGTTCGATCGTGTTTTTCAGCACCTGGGCGAAATCGGTTCCGCCCGCCGCGGGCGTTCGCGTCTCGTTTACCTTGTTACCAGCCTTCGCCGCCGTTGTCCGCAGCAAGCTCAACATCTGATCAATACCCTGAGTGTCCATCGACCTCTCCTGATTCATTACTGCCAAGTATAAGCAAGAAGCGCGCCATCGAAATTCAGCACTTATTCATTGGATAAGCCGGCATCCCGGTACTGTTTGAGCTTGTGGCGCAAGGTCCGCTCCGGTATGCCGAGGCGTTCCACGGCCAACTTGCGCGACCCACCGACCGCCGCCAGTGTTTCCAGAATGTGTTCGCGTTCGAGATCACGCATGCTGTCGGTTTTCGATGTTTCCGCGGGACTATCCACGGGAACGGGCGCCGCCGCATTGTTCGCCGGCTCCACTCTCCCTCTGGCGGCAATCGGCGGCGCCGCCAGATGCAGCGCCTCGGCCTCGACACTGTCCCCTGTCGCCAGAATCACGGCGCGCTGCATGACATTCTCCAGCTCGCGCACATTACCCGGCCACGCGTAACGGCGTAACAGCGCCTCGGCCGATGGCGCCAGATGCAGACCATTGCGTCCCGAGCGCGCGCCGTGCTCGGCCAGAAAGCGCCGGGCCAGGGGAACGATATCGTCCAATCGCTGGCGCAGGGCCGGAATCAATAGCGGGAAAACGTTCAGGCGATAGTAAACGTCCTCGCGTAACACGCCTTTGGCCACGGCCTCGGCCATGTCGCGGTTGGAGGTGGCGATCAGGCGAATATCGAGCGCCACGGGTTTTTTGCCGCCCACCCGCTCCACCTCGCGCTCCTGAAGTACGCGCAACAGCTTGGCCTGCAAAGCCAGCGGCATTTCAGTCACCTCGTCGAGCAGCAGGGTGCCATTCTGCGCCTGTTCGAACTTGCCGGCCTGGGCTTGCTGCGCGCCGGTAAACGCGCCTTTCTCGTAACCGAACAGCGTCGCTTCGAGGAGGCTGTCCGGGATGGCCGCGCAGTTGATGGCGACGAAAGGGCCGTCGCACCGGGCCGAGTGGTTGTGGATGTAGCGAGCGACCACTTCCTTGCCAACCCCGCTCTCGCCGGTGAGCAACACCGTCGTATCGGTCTGGGCGACGCGCGCGGCCAGGGCGAACAGGTTGCGGCTGGCGGGATCGCTGGCGATCACGCGCTCGTCATCCATCGATTCCGGCAGACGATAACGCGCCACGTGTTCGAGCAGCGCCTGCGGCTCGAAGGGCTTCAACAGGAAGTCGCAGGCGCCCGAACGCATCGCCTCGACCGCCCGGTCCACATCGGCATAGGCGGTCATCAGCACCACCGGAAGATGGACATGGCGGACGCGAATTTCCTTGAGCAGGGTAATACCGTCCATCGGCATCATGCGCACGTCGCTGACCACCAGCGATACCGGCTGCTCCGAAAGCAGGCGCAAGGCTTCCTCGCCGCCCGGCGCGGAGACCACCGCCTGTCCGGCAAGTTCGAGCGTGTCGCAGACCGCTTCACGCAAATTGGGATCGTCTTCGACGACCAGTATGGGTAAACCTTGAGCCATTTTTTAATCCAGATAATCCATTAGAGAAAGTTCTAATGAATACATTATAAAAAATGTTGTAAAACAATAGGATAGAAATTGAATGCGAATATCTTCCCCGTCATTCTGCACGAAGGGCGAAAGCTCTTTCCACCCACCTGCCCGTCCGTGTGCTTCGCGACTCGGACTATGCTTTTCCGCCCTACATGGGATCAAAACAGATCATGCATGGACCAACCGATACCTAACCAGCAGATACAAAAACCAATTCCACATCGCCCTCGTACCTGTGAATATACTGCCCCGGCTATGAGCCACGGTATCAACAAAAATAAACTTAGCCTAATAAAAAGGAATAAACCCATATGCGTATACAACGCAAGGGCCGGACCACTCAGGATATAGGCATAGCGTATTGGCAAACCTTCGGTCACTCCTTGTCGTATCCAGGCAAAGAAGACCATTGCGACGAAGACCAGGACAACGTAGCCCCCTAAAGCCATCAGTAGCCACATTGATGGCGACAATCTTATTTTATTACGCATTCCGCCCTACGTACTATCTGTGCTCAATTGTACCGTACCGACCGGTAGCGTCATGACGAATTCCGAACCCGCGCCCGGTTTCGAGTTGACGTCGATCGATCCTCCGTGCGCCCGCGCCACGCCCAGCGCAATCGCCAGACCCAGGCCCGTCCCCTGACCACGCGTGGTAAAGAAAGGCTCGAAGACCCTGGCTTGCGTCTCCGGCGCCATGCCGATTCCGGTATCACGCACGGAGATTCGGACTTGCCGCCCGCCGGCGTTGGCCTTCAGGATGATTTCCTTCGCCCCTCCTTCGATCCCCTCGCAGGCCTGCAAGGCATTTTCCAGCAGGTTCAATAACGCGCCGCCGAGCGCCTTGCGGCTTCCCGTGATTATTAAATCGCCGACCCCGACCGTGACCCGAAGCATAACCCCCTTTGGCCGGCATAGCGGTTCAAGCGTTTGAACGGCCTCCGAAATCAGCGCGGATACCGGAATCACGTCGCGGCCGATGCTTTCCCCGCGCGTGAACAACAGGACATCCTGGATCAGATGTTCGAGCCGTTTCAACTGGTCGGTGGCCTTGCCGGCGAAGCGCATCCTGGCCGCATCCGGCAATTCCGGCTGCGCGAGGTTGGCGCTGTACAGCAAGGCGGTGGCCAGCGGCGTGCGCAACTGATGCGCCAGCGACGCGGCCATCTCGCCCATCGCCGCCAGCCGCTGGTTGCGCTCCAGGTTGGCTTTCAGTTCATGCGCCACGGTGATGTCGTAGATCAGCATGAGGCGTCCGCCCGCCAGATCGAGCGGGCTTTCGGAAATCGACACGCGGCGCGAGCCGAGCTGCCACTCGTCGGGCGCATCGGTTGGCAACAGACGGTTGCTCGCCAGAGCCGCCCAATTGCCGCCCGCCAGCGTTTCGCCGAACATGTGCTGCGCCGCCGGATTAGCCTCGCCGACCGTCGCCGCGCTGTCGAGCACCACCACCCCGGCCGGCAAGGCGTTCAACAACAGGGACAGACGTTCGGACAAGGCTTCTTTTTCCTGATACTGCCGGCGCAGTTCGCCGTTGGCTACCGCCAGTTCCGCCGTCAGGGATTCCACGCGACGCTGCAAGGTCTCGTAGGCCTGCGTCAACTCCAGCGAAACCTGATTGAAAACATCGAAAGCCTGCTGCAGCTCCCGCGCCTTTGTTTCCGGAGCCGGCATTTGCGCCGCATCGTCCATTTCGTTGGGAAATCCCGTGCAATAAACGGCTACAATAGTAAGATAATTCTTGTGCTTTATGCTTGATTAATCCCAGAGTTTACACACTATTGCACGCATGGCGGCGACTGGAATCGAAACCACCCCTGTAGCGGCTACTGGCACTCCGCTGGAGCGCCTGCGCCAGGCGTTCGATCAACTGACCAATCAGCAAAAAATCCTGCTGATGGTCGCGAGCGCCGCGGTGGTCGCCATTCTGGTAGCCACCAGCCTCTGGCTCAGGCAACCCGATTACCGTGTACTGTTCTCGAACATCACGGAGCGTGATGGCGGAGCCATCATCGCGGTGCTCGACCAGATGAACATTCCGTACAAGTTCAACGAAGGCGGCAGCGCAATCCTCATTCCCGGCGGGAGTGTGCATGAAGTGCGCCTGCGTCTCGCGACCCAGGGATTGCCCAAGGGCGGCAATGTCGGCTTCGAGCTCATGGAAAACCAGAAATTCGGCGTCAGCCAGTTCGCCGAACAGATCAATTACCAGCGCGGGCTCGAAGGTGAGCTTTCCCGGACCATCCAGTCCATCGGGGCCGTACAGACAGCCCGCGTGCACCTCGCCATCCCCAAACCCACGGTCTTTGTGCGCGAGGAACTCAAACCCTCGGCGGCGGTGGCCCTCGACCTGTATCCCGGACGCATGTTGGATTCAATGCAGATCGCGGGAATCCAGAACCTCGTCGCCGCCAGCGTACCGAATCTCGCGCCCCAGAGCGTCACGCTGATCGACCAGACCGGCGCCATGATCTCCCAACTGAAGGATCGCCTGACCGAAGCGGGGCTCGATCCGAGACAACTTCGCTACATCGGAGAAATCGAAAACACCGCGATCAAGCGGGTCGACGACATCCTGTCTCCCATCCTCGGGCAGGGGAATTTCCGTGTGCAGGTCGCCGCCGACATCGATTTTTCGCAGAGCGAACAGACGGCCGAGACCTATCGCCCGAATGTGACGCCACCGGACATCAGTGTCCGCAGCCAGCAGACCAGCGAATCGGCGAGCACCATGCCGACGCCGGCGCAGGGCGTGCCGGGAGCGCTTTCCAACCAGCCGCCGGTTCCGGCGACGGCGCCGCTGACGCAGCCGGCCGTCCCCGGCGCGGGAGCGCCGGCGGCGCCCGGCACGCCGCCGGTTCCGGGACAGATCAATGCCGCCGGCGTACAGGCGTCGATCTCCAATATTGGACAGCCCATCAATACGCGCAAGGATTCGATACTCAATTATGAAGTCGACCGCACCATCCGCCACACCAAACAATCCTTCGGCGTCATCAGACGCCTGACGGCGGCGGTGGCGGTCAATCACCGCAAGGACGCAAAGGGCGTGGCCAAACCCTTGACCGAGGCCGAATTGCGCCAGATCAACGATCTCGTCAAGGAAGCCATCGGCTTCAGCCAGGAACGCGGCGACTCCGTATCGGTCGCCAATGCTCCGTTTACCGTGATCGAGAAGGCCGCGACAGAAATTCCGCTGTGGAAGGATCCGGAGACTTTGATGCTAGCCTGGGATTTCATTAAGTATCTCCTTATCACCTTGGTCGTCGTCTACCTGTTTTTCATGATCATCCACCCGCTCGTCCGGAAGATGTTCCCGCCGCCACCGCCACCGGCCCCACCAGCGAGCGAGAGTGACGACACCGCCGACGATGAAGAGGAGGGGGCGGAGGACGAGGCGGAGGTACGCGAACCCACCGCCGCCGAATTGTTTGAGCAAAAGAAAGCACAGGCCAGGGAGATCGCGCGGCAAAACCCGAAGGCGATAGCCAACATCATCAAAGATTGGATGAACCCAAATGCCGGCGGATGACGGAGTCGAGAAAAGCGCCATTCTGCTCATCGCTCTGGGCGAGGATTACGCCTCCGAGGTGCTCAAGCACCTTGAGCCGAGGGATGTGCAAAAGCTTGGCCAGGCCATGGCGGCGCTCAAAACGGTGCCGCGCGAAAAGATTGAAGCCGTACTGGCCGAATTCCAGCAGATTACCGCTGACTTCGCCTCGGTGAGTGTCGATACCGATGACTTCGTCCGTTCGGTGTTGACCAAGGCGCTGGGCGACGAAAAAGCCACCAATCTCCTTTCGCGCATCCTGCAGGGGGGGGACACCAACGGCATCGAAGGACTCAAGTGGCTGGACGCGCCGACGGTGGCTGATCTGATCCGCAATGAGCATCCCCAGATCATCGCCTCGATTCTCGTGCATCTGGAGAAAGACCATGTCAGCGATATCCTCAACAATTTCACCGAACGCCTGCGCAACGATGTCGTGTTGCGCATCGCCACGCTGGAAGGCATCCAGCCGGAGGCGTTAAAAGAACTCAACGATGTCCTGCTGAATCTGCTTTCCGGTTCCGCCAACATCAAGAAATCAGCCATGGGCGGCGTGCGCGCGGTCGCGGATATCCTGAATTACATGGGTTCGGCCAACGAAACCTCGGTGATCGATTCGATCCGCGAGTACGACCCGGATCTGGCCCAGCGCATCCTCGACGAAATGTTTGTGTTCGAAAACCTGCTTGATATCGACGACCGGGCCATTCAGTTGCTGTTGCGTGAAATCCAGTCGGACTCGCTGATCATGGCAATGAAGGGCGCATCGGAACCCCTGCGCGAAAAAATCTTCAAGAACATGTCCCAGCGCGCGGCGGAGATGCTGCGCGAGGATCTGGAATCACGCGGTCCGGTGCGTGTTTCCGAAGTAGAGAACGAACAAAAAGAAATCCTCAAGATCGTCCGTCGCCTGGCCGACGAAGGCCAGATCGCGCTTGGCGGCGCGGGCGGCGAAACAATGATCTGATGATGCCGAGGCCATGACCGGTTTTATTCCCAGGGAAAAACTCACGGCCTATCAGCGTTGGGAGCTGGAAGCGTTCGACGAGGAAGATCAGGCGGAGGAGGAACCGGGCGGGACGACGGAGACGGAAAAAGAGGAAGCACAGGCCGCCGAAACGCCCCGGCAGGTCGAGTCCCCGGAACTCTCGGAAGCAGCGGAAGAAGCGGAAATTATTGAACAATCCCAAGTCGTCCTGCCCACCGCCGCCGAGATCGAGCGCATGCACAATGAGGCGCGCGAACAGGGCTACGCGGAGGGGCATTCGCAGGGCCAATCGGCCGGCTACGAGGAGGGACGCTCGAAGGGTTACTCGGAGGGCTACTCGACCGGTTACGAGGAAGGCAAGGTCGAGGGTCAGGCGCTCACCGCCCGGATGGCGGAGATTCTGGAGAGTCTGGGGCAGGCCGTCGATGGCATCGAGCAGCACGTCGCCGGGCAATTGCTGTCCACCGCCGTGGAGATCGCCAATCAAGTGCTGCGCCAAAGCCTGAATATAAAACCCGAACTGATCTTGCCGGTCGTCCGCGAAGCAGTAGCCGCCTTGCAGATCGATTCCGGCCATCCGGTGCTACGGGCGCATCCCGACGATGCCGTGCTGATCCAGGCGCAGATGGGCGATATCCTGGCGCATAACAATTGGCGGATCATCGAGGATTCCTCCCTGACCCGTGGTGGCTGCCGGGTCGAACTGGGCGCCAGCGAAGTGGATGCGACTCTGGAAACGCGCTGGAAACGCGTCATCGAAACCATTGGCGTCAAGCGCGACTGGTTGAGTGACAACTCCTGAAAGCAGCGGATGCCATGACCGTCAGTAC
>BNUC01000159.1 GCA_025997075.1 Betaproteobacteria bacterium
CTGGAGTCAAAAGTACGGGGAGCCATGAAGAAATTGCAACTTCAACCCAAACGGGTTATGGCTTATTTCAAACACCCAAAAATTCAATATGCCGCTTAATGAATCTATTGAATTGCCGGGTTAATAGGTTGGGCTGAACGAAGTGATGCCCAACCTTGTATGCTGATTTTGCCTCTGAACCAGGTTCTTGCGCTGTCGGGGAAAGCGTGGAGGGCGTAGCCCGGAACGCTTTCCCCGACAGCGCCGCCGAAGCTCGGAGGTGTTTTATCCTGTTGTTTTGTGTTTTGTGTTTTGTCTCAGGAGGCCACCTGAGACGGAGTGGCTGGATGCCGAGCCCAACCTGGGGCTTCAAAGCCCGTCGCGTAGATATTGCAGCAGCCACTCATCCTCTGAACCAAGATCGGACAGTCTCTTTGGCCCGGCTTGCCGGTAGCCTGTATTCACAAGGTAGATCATTCGAGGAACCGTTTTTATGTACGCACCAAGACGGATAAGGCGGATGCGCAGTTGATTGCCCAATTCTGCCATGAGCGCGCTCCGGAACCGTGGCAGGCGCCTTCCCCCAATGAGCAAACCTTGCGAGCGTTGGTCTTGCGCCTGGATGCGCTACAAACCATGCATGCGCAGGAAGGCGTGTCGGGGAGTTTGAAGGCGAGGTATGGCTTCTGAGATCCTTCCCACGTTATTCCCGCGAAGGCGGGAATCCAGAAACGTACTTTCTGGCGCAACGCATCACCATTATTTGCAGCCCTTCGGGCTGGAGAAAACGAACTGGATTCCCGCCTTCGCGGGAATGACAGGGTAAAAATAGCTTGTCTGCGTGCCGCCTGCCTGCCGAAATTTGCAGCCCTTCGGCTCTCAAGAAACACTTCTTAACCTATTGATTGTATTGATAAGAAATTTCACCATTTTCGACCACCCCGTGTTTCTTCGGGACGATTTTCGGCTCCGGCCCGATTACTTCGCTCATACCTGGATTGGAATCTACTTGAATCATTGATTTTCACAGAATCAAGCTAAAGGATTAAAATGCTTGGGTCTGTCGCTTCTCATGAAGCGCTTGTTTTCGTCGGCTTTCCCCCTTGTTGCGGTTTTGCGTGCGCGATCAGGGTTTTGTACGACGGAAACCGAGCCGACATGAGACTGTCCGGCATTGACCGATTTTTCGTCTCTCCGTCTCTCCAGACTCAACCCCTGTTTCTTTCGCAAGGATTTCCGCCATGAACACCCCTGAACGCCCCCATATTCTGCAAATCGGACCTTTGCTGCCTCTCCTCGAAACCTGGCTGCGCGACCGTTATGTGGTTTGCTTGCTCGACGACGCGCCCGATCCAGCCGCCTTCCTGGCTGAGCAGGGAGCACGTTTCACGGGCGCGGTGACTTCGTTGTTCGGTATTTCGGCCGAACAGATCGCGGCCTTGCCGAATCTGCGCATCATTTCCAACTTTGGCGTCGGGGTCGACAAGATACCTCTTGAAGTGACGCGCGCGCGTGACATCGCGGTCGGCAACACTCCGGATGTCCTCAACGACTGCGTCGCCGACACCGCCTTCGCCTTGCTGCTCGGTGTGGCGCGCGCCACGCCGGAAGCGGATCGTTATGTGCGCGCCGGCCGATGGGGGCAGCCTGGGCAGAACAGTTTCCATCTTGGCCGCAAGGTCAGCGGCGCTCGCCTGGGGATCGTCGGACTGGGGCGCATCGGCAAGACGATCGCCCGCCGGGCGCTGGGTTTTGAAATGGACCTCCGTTACCACGCCCGGCATCCGGTGGCCGACGCGCCCTGGCAGTACGAATCATCCCTGGTTGAACTCGCGCGCTGGGCGGATTTCCTGGTGGTAATCACCGCCGGAGGCGCGGGCACGCGGCATCTGATCAACGGCCCGGTGCTCGATGCGCTCGGCCCGCGTGGGTTCCTGATCAATGTCTCGCGCGGATCGGTCGTTGACGAGCAAGCGCTGGTGCGTGCGCTGGCCGAGAAGAAGATTGCCGGCGCGGGACTCGACGTTTTCGAAAACGAACCGCGGGTACCCGCGGAATTGCTGACCATGGACAACGTGGTGCTGTTGCCGCACATCGCCAGCGGTACCGAGGAAACGCGCCAGGCCATGGCGCAACGGGTGATCGACAACCTCGATCTGTTTTTTGCCGAAAGACGATTGGTTTCAGAGGCCCGGTAAGTTTTACCACATGAAGGACGACACTTCCCGCGGAGTATGGCAATCCATCTTTCTCCCCCCTCGTGGGGGAGGATGCCCGAAGGGCAGGAGAGGGGGCGGCGGTTTAGCACGAAACAGGGCTGGAACAGGCCCGATCCTCCCCCTCTCCTGCCCCTGCCGGGGCACCCTCTCCCACAAGGGGAGAGGGAAAGCAAACGCCTGTTCATGCTTTACCATGACAAATATATTCATGCGATGGCCCTGGAAGCATACCCTCTGGCCGTATTTTCCAACATTAAGCGCCGCTTGTTTTGATTTGCAGCCATCGGGTTGGAGAGGACGCACTGGATTCCCGCCTTCGTGGGAATGACGATGTATGCAAACAAACCCGCATATCAAAAAACCGCATGAAATCTGAAATTCGCCTGAACCGGACCCTGGTCTGCCTGATCGGCGTGCAGGTGTGCATCAACGGGTGCATGTCCGGCGTCCGCATGGCCGCGCCCTTGTCGTGTCTGCGGCTGGGTTACGGCGCGGCGACGGTCGGCATGCTGTTGGCGCTGTTCGCCATTGTTCAGTTGTTTCTCTCCATTCCCGCGGGACGTTTTGCGGACCGCAACAATCTCAAGCGCCCGATACTCTTGTGTACGGGATTCACGGTACTTGGGGCCGGGATGGCGGCCGCGTGGCCCACCTTCCCTGTGTTGTGCGTGGCGGCGATGTTGACCGGCGGGGCCAATGGCGCCGCGGTCATTACGCTGCAACGGCACGCGGGACGCCTGGCTCATGATCCGGCGCAGATCAAACTCGTGTTCAGTTGGATGGCCGTCGCGCCGTCGATCGCCAATTTCCTTGGCCCTTTCCTGGCGGGGCTGGCGATCGACCTTGGGGGATTTCGGGTCTGCTTTGCCTTGATGGCGCTGCTGGCGGGAGGCGCGTGGTTGATGGTACGCAATGCGCCCGACCCGCCCTTGAGTGAAAAAAAGGAAAATCAAAGTCAAAGTGCGTGGGACCTCCTGGGCAATCCGCGTATGCGCCTGTTGTTGTTGGTCAACTGGCTGCTGTCGTCCTGCTGGGACGTGCACGCCTTCGTCCTGCCGATATTGGGACACGAGCGCGGTATCAGCGCTTCCGTCATCGGGATCATTCTCGGCCTGTTCGCCGTGGCCGCGACGGTGGTCCGCCTGTTCCTGCCTCACATCGTGGCGCATCTGCGGGAATGGGCGGTCATTACCGGCGCGATGGTGGCAACGGCGATCCTGTTCGGCATTTATCCCTTGACGCAATCGGCCTGGGCGATGGCCACCTGTTCGATCCTGCTTGGCTTTTCGCTCGGCGGAGTGCAACCGATGATCATGAGCACGCTGCACCAGATCACCCCTCCCCACCGTCAGGGCGAAGCGCTGGGTCTGCGCATGATCTCGGTCAACTTTTCAAGCATCCTGACCCCCCTGGTGTTCGGCACGGTCGGCGCCGCCATTGGCGTGGCCAGTGTTTTCTGGGCGGTAGGGGCGACAATCGCATGTGGTACGCGTTTCGCCTGGAAACTCAAATCCTGGAACATGCCCGAGTCCTTCGAGTCGTCTGAAAACTAAAGCTATTTACGTTTAGGGGCAGACGGCAGGGGCGGGTTTCAAACCCGCCTCTTACATATACATGCCGCCCTTCGGAAACTCAGCGCGCGGGTTCGGCGACGAAAATCTCGACTCGCCGGTTCATCGTGCGGCCAGCCACCGTGGCGTTGTCGGCGACCGGTTCCCGCGAACCGCGCCCGTCGATGGCGATGCGGCCTGTCCCCACGCCACGGGCGCTGAGGTAGTCGCGGGTGGCGATGGCGCGATTGACCGACAAGGGCTCGTTGATCGCATCGGAACCGGTGCTGTCGGTATGGCCGATGATCGTCACGTGGGTAATCGGATTCTGGTTCAGGGTGGCGGCGAAACGGTCGAGGACGGGCCGCAGTTGAGGCTTGATGTCGTAACGCCCCGTATCGAACGAAATGTCGTTCGGAATCTCCAGCTTGAGGCGGTTGTCCGCCGTTTGCGTGACATTGACCCCGGTTCCCCGGGTGGCCTGTTCCATGGCCGCTTTCTGTTCCTGCATGCGCCGCGACCAGAGGTAGCCACCCCCCGCGCCGATTGCCGCGCCAACCGCCGCACCGGTGGCCGCGCTTCGCCCCCGGTGTCCGCCAGCGGTCGCGGCGCCGATCAGACCACCCGCGATGGCGCCGATCGCCGCCCCGGATCCCGTCGTGCGTTCCGTCTCGTTCATGTTGGCACAGCCGGAAAGAAGTCCGGCGCAGAAAGCGATGAGAGTAAATGCGATGGGAGTTTTGTTCATGACATGACCTTTACGAATGGCTATAACTTGAGACTTGATTCTAACAGCGATAGTTCCGCTTACCGGCTTATCGTGATGTGGACAGGCATCGCTCACTTCGACGATCAACACCGTTGCGTCGACGGCGTTCCCCTATCGAGAGAGAAAGAGAATTAACCTGGGAAAAGCATTTGACTACGGAGAGCACGGAGAAAAAAATTCTTATTTTTCTCTGCGCTCCAACCCTCACCCCCAACCCCTCTCCCGCAAGCGGACGAGGGGAGCTTTTTGCACTCTCCCCGCGAGCGGAGAGAGTTGGAGAAAGGATGAGGCGAGGGGAATGTTGTCCCTTCGCCCCGCTCGCGGAGCGGTTGGTGGTGAGCGTAGCGAACCCCAACATCCGGATGACATTAGCGAAGTGTTGGAGTTCGCTTTGCTCACTCCAACCCATGCAGGCTCATGCTTGTAACCCTCAGCGAAATCTCCGCAAAAAAAGATAGAATACAGAAATCTGTATTACGAAATCTCTGGGAAACACCATGAAAACCACACTCAATTTGAACGATGTGCTGCTGACCCAAGCCAAGGCGCATGCGGTTCAGCAGCATATCAGCCTGACGCGACTGATCGAGGAGGGCCTGCAATTACGTTTGCGCACGCCCCGGCGATCTTCCTCTCCACTTGTCCGCCTGCCCGTCCATCATGGCAAGGGAGGGCTAACGCTTGGGCTCGACGGATTGAGTAACAAGGCTTTACTGGCCGCCGCCGAAGAGGAATGAATCATGACGCCCGATGTCAACGTTCTGGTCGCGGCTTCTCGCAGTGATCATCCCCATCATGCTGTAGCTCTCGGCTGGCTGGAACAGGCCATTGCCGACGCAAATACGGGAAGTCCGTTGAAATTGCAAGCGATGGTCATCGCGAGTTTTTTGCGTTTGGTGACGCATCCGCGCATTTTTGTTCATCCAACCCCGGTAGCAGAAGCTTTGCATTTCATTGATGTTCTGTTGGCCGCGCCGGGCGTGGAAGAGCCGGAACTAGGCGACGAATGGCCAAGCCTGCGTGCTTTGTGCGTTGACAAGGCGCTTGCCGGAAATGATATTCCCGACGCCTGGCTGGCTGCGGCTGCCATCCAACAAGGTGAGCATGTGGTCAGCTTCGACGCCGATTTCAAACGCTTGCTGCCAAGAAGTCAATTTTCCTTGCTAAAGGGTAATTCCAACTCACATTAGAAAGGACAGATCCCTACAACCCCACCTTCAAAGCCTGTGAACTGCCCATTCATGAAAATGGCACACCAACTCTCAAGAAACACATCTTAACCTATTGATTTTGTTGATAAGAAATTTCACCATTTTCGACCGCCCCGTGTTTCTTCGGGACGATTTTCGGCTCCGGCCCGATTGCTTCGCTCATAAGGAAACGCGCACCGTCCTTACGTGGATTCATCAAAGACTATCCAGAGGACTGGCGACGCCCCGTCCGCCTTTATTCAGAACATGGGTATAAATCATGGTGGTGGAAACATCCGCATGTCCCAAAAGCTCCTGCACGGTTCGGATGTCATAACCCCCTTCCAGTAAATGCGTGGCGAAAGAATGACGCAAAGTATGTGGCGTAGCCGGCTTAACGATAGCGGCCGCCAAAACTGCTTTTTTCATCGCCCGCTGCAACAGCTTTTCATCCATGTGATGCCGCCGTTTCTCACCGCTACGCGGATCAACAGAATAACTACCCGCCACAAAAACAAACTGCCAACCCCAATTTGTTGCCGCTTCAGGATACTTGCGTGCCAGCGCATCCGGCAAATAAACCCCTGCCATCCCCTTGGCGGAATCCTCCTCATAAAGCTGCCGCCGCGCCTGCAAATGAACCTGCAATGGAGCCAGCAAAGTCTGCGGCAGCATCGTTACGCGATCCTTGCCGCCCTTGCCGTCACGAATCAGAATTTCCGCCCGCTCAAAATCCACATCCTTGACCCGCAAGCGCATACATTCCATCAAGCGCATCCCCGTCCCATACAACAAACGCGCCATCAGGCCATGAGTCCCTTGGATACGATCAAGCACCGCCGCCACCTCGCGCCGCGTCAACACTACCGGCAAACGCGCTGGACGCTTGGCTCGCACCACGTTTTCAAGCCAGGGAAGGTCGACACCCAGCACCTCCCGATACAAAAAAAGCAAGGCCGACAAAGCCTGATTCTGCGTTGCAGCCGCCACATTCCCCTGAACGGCCAGATGCGTCAAAAACGCCTCCACCTCAGCCGCACCCATTTCGGCAGGATGACGCTTTTGATGAAAAAGAATAAAACGCCGTGCCCACTGGACATATTGATGCTCTGTCCTTATGCTGTAGTGCTTGAGCCTCAAGCGTTCCCGTACTTGGTCGAGCAGCTTGGGGGGTGAGGTGGTATCGGCGGTCATGATAAAACCTGAAATTTGTTGAAAATCAATAGGATAGTTATGAGTTTCCGTTGTTATACACCTTCGATGTCTGAGTATACACCTGCCAAGGTGTATACTGTACGTTAGCCCTATCCAATACGCTGAGCATTTTTCCACGGCATCAAGTGGCGCATCGCCACAGTACTTTTGGTCTCGCAAGTTGTCCGCGCTTGCTGGTCGTGTTGCAGCACAGTGGGCGTGCCCATTTCGTTTCGCGCCACTTCAAACCCTCGCTTCCCGACGTTCTTGCTTCGTGGGAAGTTTCGTGCAAAAGTCTAACCTTTCGTTCAAGCGGACGCCGCTGTCGCGGCGCCGCTTAACTCCAACGTTAGCCCTGTCCAATACATCGAGCGTGCGTCGTGTGCAGAAAGTAGCGCATCGCCTCAGTATTCCTGGTCGCGCACGTTGTCCGTGCATGCTGGTCGTGTTGCAGCACAGTGGGAGCGCCCATTTCGTTTCGCGCTACTTCAACCCCTCGC
>BNUC01000160.1 GCA_025997075.1 Betaproteobacteria bacterium
CTACGCTGATAAGGGTATTCCGCTCCCGGACGGATGGCTGGTCGATGCTGAAGGTCAGCCAAGCAATGACGCTGAACATATCCGGCAAGGCGGCTGGATCCTGCCCATTGGTGGCTACAAGGGATGGGGGCTAATCACCGTCATGGAAGTACTCGCCGGTGTATTGACCGGTGGCGCGCTGGGCCGGGACATCGTAGAACTTTATGGCGATACGACCAAGGCTCAAAAGATTGGTCACTTTGTCATCGCCATCAACATCGCCGCCTTCATGGAACTCGCTACGTTCAAGAGCCGGATGGATAGCTATATCCGCATGCTCAAGGCATCTGAACCGGCATCTGACACACAGGGCGTGATTATCCCGGGACAACGCGAATTCTGTAAGGAAAAAGAACAGCGACAAAATGGCCTGATGGTGAGTTGCAAAGTGGTAGATGACGTACTCGAAATTGCCCGTGAGTTGTCTATAGAACCTGATCTTTGAAAATTGCATCTGATGGAGAATGATTATGATTGACAGTGTGGCGACTACTCTCCGCGAGCGATTATTTGCACTGGATACCTCTTTGCTTAGTGACATCCTCGACGAGGCTGGATATCAAAATCAGGTTGTTCTGGATGTACTGAAACCGCTTGATGCTTCCAGAAAGCTGGCCGGGCAAGTACTCACGGTGCGGGGTGGGCCGCGTGTGACTGTAGTTAATCCGGGACCGACAATCACGAACCACGAAATAGATGTAGCGATCCAGCAAGGTACTGTCATTGTGATGGACACGGGGAGCTTTACGGCTGGGACCACAATGGGCGGGTTTGTGGCTACACAATTTCAACGTTTAGGCTGTGTCGGCGTAGTGACAGATGGCGCCGTTCGGGACGCAAGAGAAATTCGAGAGATTGGTTTGCCTGTGTACTCGAAGTCCGTAACACCAATTAATGGCGCTCGACGCTTTTCATGGATCGAATTGAGAGGCCAAATCGTACTCCCCGGTCAGACAGGGCTTGCTGTAATTGTTGAGAATGGGGACTGGATTCTCGGCGATACTGATGGTTTGATAGTAATCCCTGGTGCAGTCGCGGAAGAAGTTGTCGCCATGTCTGAGGAGTTGGCGCGCATTGAGCGGCGGATTGCTGTAAAGATGAAAGCCGGAGGCGAGCGAGAAGCGGTTATGACCGCTCATCCTCGATTTAAACATGTTCAGTGCCTTCGCGGCAGATAGTATAATATTGTTCATCCCTAAGCTTTCCAGAGGGTAACGCGCGTTTTTGTTTCATCGGAGATTAGTCCTTAATCTGATTCATCTGATTTAAATAACGAAGGAGAAAAGTAATGAAACGACGTGATTTGTTGAAAGCTGGCGGCGTTGCCGGAATTCTCGCGGCGGGGCAATTTGCCTTGGGAACAAGCGCTGCTTTTGCTGCCGATAAAACCTGGAAATTGAAGCTTTGCCACGGTCTTGCGCCGGAACATCCGTATCAGCTCGGGTCTTTGGAATTTGGCCGTCTGATAAAAGAGTATACAAAAGGCAGAGTAACGCTCGAAGTATTTCCCAATGGACAGCTGGCTGGAAGTGAACGTGAAATGTATGAAGGTCTGCAAATGGGAACGCTCGACATGACCGCATCGACGGCTTCCGCTCTTGTTCCGTTCGATAAAAGTTGGGCTATTTTCGACTTGCCGTATCTGTTCAGGGACAAGCAGCATGCTTACAAGGTACTGGACGGTGATTATGGTAAAGAAAAGTTGAAGAGCCTCGAAAAGGTCAACATAGTCGGTCTGGCGTTCTGGGAATGCGGGATGTTCAGCCCGGTTTATTCCGGAGCGCCTATCAAGAATCCCGGTGACATGAAGGGCAGGACCATTCGTACTATCGAGACACCTATAACCATGACATGGGTGGCGGCGCTCGGTGCGAATCCCGTCCCGATGGCATGGAGCGAAGTGTTCACCGCTATTCAGAATAAAACTGTTGATGGCACCTTGCTTCCGATGACGACCATCTACTTCAGCAAGCTCTATACGGTAGCCAAAAACATTTCCCGTGTGGAGTCTACTTATCAGCCCTTACCACTGACGATCAGCAAGAAGACATGGGATACCATGCCCGATGACATAAAGGCTTTGATGTATAAAGCCGCTATTGAGGCAAGGGATTACATGAGGAACCTGAATGCTCAGTTCGAGGATGAGAAAGCCAGAGTGATGGCATCGGAAGGCGTCAATGTCATAAGCTATACTCCAGAGGAGAAAAAGCTCTGGATCGACGTGATACGGAAGGAAGCCTATCCCAATCTCATTCCCAAGTTTTTCTCCCAGGAAGAGGTTGCCCGCATTCAGGCGCTGTAAGGCAAGTACTGAAAGCATGAAGATGTACACATATTAAAATGTGATGCATCTTCATGTGTTTTTTTGATAAGCAGATAGATCTGTCGGCGCGCATCGATACATTTTTAGCGTAGAAACGCCCATCAATCTGACTTAACCAGCAAAGGAGAATAGTGATGAAACGACGTGATTTGTTGAAAGTTGGTGGAGTTGCCGGAATTCTTGCGGCGGGACAATTTGCCTTGGGTACCTGCTCTACCTTTGCCGCCGACAAAACCTGGAAATTGAAGCTCTGTCACGGTCTCGCGCCAGAACACCCCTATCAACTCGGGTCTCTGGAATTTGGCAGATTGATCAAAGAGTATACGAACGGCAGAGTGACGGTCGAAGTATTTCCCAATGGGCAGTTGGCCGCAAGTGAGCGCGAAATGTATGAAGGTCTGCAAATGGGAACGCTTGATATGACCGCATCGACCGCTGCGGCTCTCGTCCCGTTCGACAGCAGTTGGGCTATTTTCGGTATGCCGTATCTGTTCAGGGATAAGCCGCATGCGCACAAGGTTTTGGATGGCGATTTTGGCACGGAGAAACTAAAGAGTCTCGAAAGATTCAATATTATCGGCCTGGCTTTCTGGGAAAACGGAATGAACCACTTGGTGTATTCCGGCGCGCCTATCAAGAATCCTGGCGACATGAAGGGCAGGACCATTCGCACCATTGAAACTCCGATAACTGTGGCGTGGGTAGCGGCGCTTGGCGCGAATCCTGTCCCAATGGCGTGGAGTGAAGTGTTTACCGCCATTCAGAACAAAACTGTCGATGGCACAATACTCCCGCTACCGACTATCTACTTCAACAAGATATATACGGTAGCCAAAAATATTTCTATGATAGATGTTTTTTATCAGCCCTTGCCCTTGACTATCAGCAAGAAAACTTGGGATACCATGCCCGACGACATAAGGGCGCTGATGTACAAAGCCGCTTTTGAGGCAAGGACTTACATAAGGGACGCAACTGCCAAGTTAGAAGAAAAAGCTGCCAGGGAAATGGCGTCGGAAGGGGTCAATGTCATAAGCTATACTCCCGAGGAGAAAAAGCTTTGGATTGACGCAATAGAAAAGCAAGCCTATCCCCAGCTTGTACCCAAGTTCTTTCCCAAGGAAGAGATTGCCCGCGTTCAGGCTCAGTAAATAGCTGGTTGTATGACAAGTACCAAGAGCATGAAGATGTGCGCAGCTATCTGTAAGAAATGGTGCATCTTCATGCCTGTTTTTAGAGACATTATGAGAAGTAGAAATGTAATTCGGCGGAAGAGGTGAATTCGATGAGTCCAGCAGATCAGAGAGACGAGAAAAAATTTCAGAGGAACGTGTTTGTTCTGGATAGATTGATGACCTATATCGAAAATTTCATCAGCATCCTGTGTTTTTCCGCAATGGTTGTTCTGGTACTAACAGGAATAGCTTCCAGATTTATATTTCACATTCCGTTTATGTGGCTGGAGGAAGCTTCTCGTTACCTGATGGTGGCTGGCGTATATGTTGGTGTGAGCATGGGAATCAGGGAAAAAGCACATTTGGGACTTACGTTTGTTGTGGATTTGCTTTCGCCAAAGCCTCAAAAATTGCTGCGAATGGCTCTTAATGCCTTATTGATTTTTTTGTGTTTGTATTTTTCCTATTACACCATCTCATTTATGTATCAGGTACAGACAAACGGTCAGTCTACACCCGCGATGCAATTCCCGATGTGGATTGTCTATATTCCGATGGGTATAGGTTTTATATTCGGCGCAATTCGAGGCATGATGGTCTTCTGGAACGATTTTATTTGCAAAGATCATATTCTGTCATATAGCGATGACGAAGTGCAGGCTAATTAGACGTGCGTACAATCGACATCATATAGAGGTGCAACATGCTGGTCGCAGTGATTTTTGGTGTATTTTTCTTTCTGGTTATCGCAGGTCTTCCCATATCTTTTTCCTTGGCTTTGGGTGCGATCGTGCCTTTGATCATATTCAAGGATATGACGATGGCTGTTGTCATCCAGAAATTTTTTACATCGACCAATTCATACGGGTTGATGGCGATTCCATTTTTCATGATTGCTGGTGGCCTTCTGGACAAAGGTGGAGTATCGAAGCGACTCGTCAACCTGGCCAATGCGCTGATGGGCTGGCTACCTGGGGGCTTGGCGGTCGTGGTGTTTCTGGCATCCGCTTTTTTTGGGGCTATCTCCGGATCGGCGGTTGCCACGGTGGTGGCCATCGGCTCCATTATGCTGCCGACGATGAAGGAAAAAGGATATGATATCCGCTTTACTCTATCCACCATCGCCAGCGCTGGTTATCTGGGGGTTATTGTTCCACCCAGTATTCCAATGGTTTTATATGGACTATCCACCGGGGTATCGGTAGGTGATGTTTTTCTCGGAGGCTTCATCCCCGGTTTTTTGCTGGCCGGCGGTATGGCAGTGTACTCCGTTATCTATGGAATCAAGCATAAAGAGATACAGCGTGATAAGTTCTCCATAGTCGAACTGAGGAAAGCCTTTATAAGCTCGATTTGGGCGCTGATCATGCCTGGCATCGTGCTTGGCGGCATTTACGGTGGAGTGTTTACTCCGACGGAAGCTGCGGCGGTCTCGGTAGCTTATGGTTTGTTCATAGGATTTTTCGTTTACAGAGAACTCAATCCTAATATGCTGTTCAAAATCATGCGCTCTTCGATCATTACGTCAGCCATGATTATGTTTGTCTGCGCTGCCGCGTCATGCTTCGCTTATGTTCTGGCCCTGGAGTCCGTCCCGACGCAGATCGCCGATTATTTGGTTCAAATTTGCAGTAGTCAATTCCAGTTCTGGGCAGTAGTGACAACCTTTTTACTGGTGGTGGGCATGGTCATGGATGTCCCTCCGGCGATTTTGATCCTGGCCCCATTGCTGGCCC
This sequence comes from Betaproteobacteria bacterium, assembly GCA_025997075.1. Classification (GTDB taxonomy): domain Bacteria; phylum Pseudomonadota; class Gammaproteobacteria; order Burkholderiales; family Rhodocyclaceae; genus Propionivibrio. The sequence goes on from BNUC01000160.1 coordinate 5,277, forward strand.
CGGTCGCTACACGTTTTGGAATTGATCCAATAACGTTTGGGGTCATCATGATCATAAACCTGGGTATCGGCATGGTGACTCCGCCTGTCGGCATGAATATGTTTGTTGCGGCTGGATTGGCCAAAATGAAGGCGAGTGATGTCATAACCAGGCATTTATTTATATATATGTTCCTTTCACTTGTGGTTATGGTTGTGCTGATGGTATTTCCGGAGATTATTCTGTTCCTTCCAAACCTGGGGAAATAGACTTGGAATGTTTATGACCTGCGGCAATGAAAGAAGATGCTCAGCAAAGGGTGATTGTTCCACTCCCCCTTTGCTACCCCTACATGCAGCCTATTTAATTTTCTCATAACAAGTATGTGCAAGTTATTCTTGTAGATCAGTGGCTGTCGATGTAATCATAATGAAATTTTTTAAAGAGGAAAGAGAGAAAAATGACTATAAATGAAATGTCTACTTACAGAAATGCAAGGATTGTTGGAATGATCAAGAATATTTCTGTCGCCGTCGTTGCCGTGGCATGTGTTGGCTTGGCGCAGGCACAGAATTATCCGTCGAGGCCGATCAAGCTGATCGTGCCGTGGCCTGCCGGCGGTGGCGTCGACACGTCGGCGCGGATCCTTTCACAGCCATTGGCGGAGCGTCTGGGTCAGCCCATCGTTATTGAAAACAAGCCGGGCGCGGGCGGCAATATCGGTACGGCGGTGGCTGCTCAGGAAAAACCGGATGGCTATTCGCTGCTGATGGCGTCGATCTCGCCCAATTCCGTCAACATTCACCTGTATGCGAAACTTGATTTCGACCCGGTCAAGGATTTTGCGCCCATAGCGTATGGTTACACCGTGCCAAGTTTCCTGGTTGTGCCCGCTTCATCGCAATTCAATACAGCGCAGGAACTTGTTGCGTTCGCCAAGGCGAATCCAGGAAAACTGAATTTTGGTTCTTCCGGAATCGGTTCCTCGCAACATCTGGCGACCATCATGGTACAAATGGCGACGGGCATCGATGTCGTGCATGTCCCTTTCAAGGGTACGGCTCCGGCCGAAACGGCGTTGCTTGCGTCACAAGTCGATTTCATGCTCGATCCACCCACGTGTTTCCCCCATATTCAAGCGGGAAAACTCAAAGTGCTCGCTGTGGGTTCGCCTAAACGCAATCCGGCGATGCCTGATGTTCCTACCTTCGACGAACTGGGAATTCCCGGTGTATATACGGCCGTTTATTATGGCTTTATGGCGCCCGCCAATACACCCAAAGAGATCATCACCCGCCTGAACAAGGAAGTTAATGAAGTTCTTCAGACAGAAGAAGTTCGTACCCGGATCACCAAAATGGGTGGTGTAATCACCATCGCGCCTCCGGAGGATTTCGGAAATTTCGCCAACTCCGAACTGGTGCGTTATGGAGAGATCGTGAAACGCGCAGGCGTGAAGATCGATTAAAGTATCGTGCCCTTGCCCATTCTCTTTCTTTCGCAAGGCGAGGTTGGAAGAGAATGGGTTAGGTTAAGTAAAGGGTGCTTAATCAGAAAAAATGAAGTGGCATAACGCCGTTCATCAAAGAGGAAGGAAGAATGAACACTCATGTACAACGAATCGGCTTGATATCCGGTTATCGATCAATGATCCTCGGGATGTCTTAATATCATGAATCTGAATCTTGACGGAAAAGTGGTAGTCATCACAGGTGGAGGCGCAGGAATCGGCAAGGAAGCGGCGCTTGAATTTGCGCGCGAAGGCTGCCATGTCGCTGTTTGCGGGCGCAATCTGAACAGGCTTGAAGAAACCAGAAAAGAACTTGAACGCCTGAACTGCAAAGCCTACTTAGAAGCCGTCAATGTCACGGATATTCCCGCAATGAAAGCCTTCGCAGCCAATGTGGTAAAAAACCTTGGCGGACTCGATATCTGGGTAAACAACGCCGATTCGTTGTACATGAGTGTTCATTCTTCCTTCCTCTTTGATGAACGGCGTTATGCCACTTCATTTTTTCTGATTAAGCACCCTTTACTTAACCTAACCCATTCTCTTTCTTTCGCAAGGCGAGGTTGGAAGAGAATGGGT
>BNUC01000161.1 GCA_025997075.1 Betaproteobacteria bacterium
AAACACTCCTATCAATGTCATGATGCCTCCCGATAAAAATCGAGAGTAGACCAGATTGGCTTAAAGTTTACAATACTCTGTCATAACTGCTTGAATGTAAACGTTTTATTTCAACTGTTTACGACATTTGCGTATGCAATAGCCCTGCGGGCAGAGATAAGAAGATACATTAAATCAGCAGTATCTAGTATCATCGCCAACTGCAAGCATGTTCTCGTGGTCAGGGTGGAGGTATACAAAGCGTGCTGCCTTTGTTGCGAAGTATCGAGTCGATTTCTTCCTGCCGGGACCGGAGCAAGCTGCTTTCCTTGCTTCTCGATGCATTGATGGTACTGCTCGGCGGGCAGGCGAGAGTCGGAATTTTCTCGCGCTCGTACGATTCGCAGGACGGCAATGGATTGATGTTCCGTTTGGGAAGCGGGAGCGGCGGTGTTACAGGCGAGTTATGGACCGATCTGGCCGGCAAAGCGCAGCGCGGCGGTTCCATAGCGGTCGCCGCCTCCAATGAATGGCATTGCGGCGCTTTGGTGCTCGAATCTTCTGAATTGTGGGTCGATGAGTTTATCCTGGTTTTCGCTACGAATCATCCTGTAGACGCCAAGGAAATCAATGCGGTTGAGTCGCTGGCGCGGATTTTCGGGCATCAGATACGGCTGCTTGATTACAGCGAACTCGATTCGCTGACCCGTCTGCTCAATCGCAAGACTTTCGATGAAACATTCGAGCGCCTGCTCACCAATCTCGCCAGATCGTCCAGGCAATCCCGGAAGCAGGATAACAATGAGAGGCGATTCCGCGAGGAGGAATACCCGGCCTGGCTGGCTACCATCGATATCGATCATTTCAAACGGATCAACGATACGTTCGGCCATTTGTTCGGTGACGAAGTGTTGCTGCGCATGGGCGGATTGCTGCGCAATACCTTCCGTGACGGCGATCGCCTGTTTCGCTTCGGTGGCGAGGAGTTTGTCGTGATCATCAATGCGCCGGGAAGAGAGTTGGCGGAAGCTGGCTTCGAGCGCTTCCGTTCCTCGCTCGAACACCATGAATTTCCGCAGGTTGGCACGGTGACTTGTTCGATCGGCTTTACCCTGGTCTCGAAAAATGAAGTGTCTACCAGCGTGTTGGGGCGATCTGACCAGGCCATGTACTTCGCCAAGCACAGCGGGCGCAATCGGACCTGCTGTTATGAGCAATTGTTCGATCGGGGCATGATCGTCACAGCCGTGCCATCGGAGGAACTCGCTCTGGATATCGACGAGCTTTTCGGCTGAATTTCCGGCTGAAATGTTTGCCGCCCCATAACGAAGCGTTTCCCTTGATGAGCAGGATTTATCTCGCCCCCATGGAAGGACTGGCCGACGCCTTGTTGCGCGACCTGATCACGCGAACCGGCGGGTACGATGGCGCGGTTTGTCAGTTCGTCCGTGTTTCCGGAACATCGCTGCCATCGAGAACCTTCCGGCGTGTCTGCCCCGAGCTGGAACACGGCAGCAGAACGCCCAGCGGGACGCCGGTCAGCGTGCAGTTACTGGGCAGCAACCCGGAACTCATGGGCGAGACTGCCGCGCGGCTGGCGAGGCTGTCTCCCTGCGGCATCGACCTTAATTTTGGTTGTCCCGCGACGACGGTCAATCGGCACGGCGGCGGGGCGATGCTCCTTGACGATCCGGGTCTTCTGCAGCGTATCGCCGAGGCCGTGCGCCGCGCCGTGCCGGTGGCGATTCCAGTAACCGCCAAGATGCGTCTGGGCATTTGCGACACAGCCCGGACGCTCGATTGCGCCGCGGCGTTACAGGCCGGCGGCGTGGCCGCGCTGGTGGTGCACGCGCGAACCAAGGATGAAGGATACCGGCCGCCGGCACACTGGGAATGGATCGCCAGGGTCCGGGAAGCCGTTTCCATTCCGGTGATCGCCAATGGCGAAATCTGGTCGCTGGCCGACTATGTTCGCTGCCGCGAAGTGTCCGGCTGCGCCGACGTAATGATCGGGCGTGGCGCGGTGGCTGATCCCTTCTTGACGCGGCGCATACGGACAGGAGATGACGGCGATTTGATGAAGGATTGGGCGCAGTTGTCGCCATTACTGCAAGAGTTCTGGCAGCGGGTGCAATTGTGCGTAATGGCGCGGCATGCGCCGGGAAGGCTTAAGCTCTGGTTGAGTTTGCTGCAGCGCGGCTATCCGCAGGCCGCCGCCCTTTATGAGCGGATTCGCGCCTGTAACGACATCGGCGCAGTATCCTCGGCGCTTGCCGCGGCGACGGTTCTGGAATAGGACGACATCCATGCAGGCGAATTCCCGCGTTCCGACCAGCGCCCAGGATGGGATTCACCGGCATCTTGCCGCGCTGCTTGAGCGCCACCGGCAAGCGCCTTTCCGCAAACCCTACACCGACTACAACCGCGTGGCGTTCGCCGCCAGCATCGAACGATGGCGACGCGTGGCGCCGGATACGCCGCTGATTCTTGACGCGTGTTGTGGAACCGGCGAGAGCAGTCTCGCGCTGGCGGCGCTGTTTCCCGACCACTACGTGATCGGCGTCGATCAATCCGGGGTTCGCCTGCGGCGGCGTCTCGCGGCGCAGGAAGCATCTGCCGCTTCGCCTCCGGGCTGGCCGGCCAATGTCGGTTTCGCGCGCGCCGATCTGGTCGACTACTGGCGTTTGCTGCGCGACGAAGGCATCCGCCTCGCGCGTCATTACCTGCTCTACCCGAATCCCTGGCCCAAGATCGGCCATCTTTCCCGGCGCTGGCACGGCCATCCCGTGTTTCCCGCCTTGCTGGAACTTGGCGGCGTGCTCGAATGCCGCAGCAACTGGCGCATTTATATCGAAGAATTCTGTTTTGCCGTCAACGCGTTGTCCAGGAGTTGTTACGGGCGCGAGACGCGGTGCGAAGCCTTTGTCCCGGCCTCGCCGCTGACCTTGTTCGAGCGCAAGTATCAGGCATCGGGGCACGCGCTCTATCGCGCCGTGGTCGACTTGCGGGCGCTGCCGCGCGACAATTTGAGCCTCGTACCGTTTTGTGGAAATTGAATGTGCCTGAACACGCCTGTCTGAGTTGCGGCGCCTGCTGCGCCGCGTTTCGCGTCGATTTTCACGGCGAGGATTTGGCTGGCCCAGGGAAAGGAGGCGTCCCCGAACGGATGACCCTTCCCCTGACTCCGACGCTGTACCGCATGTGCGGCACGGATGAGGCGCCGCCGCGCTGCATCGCGCTGGAAGGTGAAATCGGCAGGAGCGTGCGCTGCGCGATCTACCGGGAACGTCCGGGTCCCTGTCGCGACTTCGCGCCTTACGCGCCGCTCGGCATGGGCGATGACGCCTGCGATCGCGCGCGGCGGCGTTATGGGCTGCCGCCGCTCGATCTGTGAGGTCGGCGGCCTTGCATGACAGGCCGCCTGGAAGAAGCCTCAGCCAATCGCGCCAAGATAATCCATCTTGCCGATCGGCACCCCGTTGTGGCGCAGGATGTTGTATGCGGTCGTCTGGTGGAAATAGATATTGGGGATCGAATGTTGAAGCAAAAAGACCTCGCCTTGATAGGCTTTATCGGGATTCCACGGCAGGCGGATTTCGCGCCCGGGGCTGTCCGCAAAATCACTTTCCTTGAAAGTTTTCAGATACGCGACGGAATCGGCGATACGTGTTTTCAGGTCGGCAAAACTGGTTTCTTCATCCTTGAATTTTGGCGCTTCTTTTCCGGTCAACCAGGCCGCGCCGTTCCGGCTCATATCGGTGACCATCTTTATCTGACGGATCAAGGGGAACATGTCGGGGTACAGGCGCGCAAACAGCAAAGCGCTTTCTTCAATATTATTGGCCTTGGCGTGTTCCGTCGTCTTGTCCAGCAAATGCGACAGATTGTTGAGTATGCGAATATTGCCCGTGATGGCCACTTGGAAATAATTGACAGTGCTCATGGTAGCTCCTTTACTTTGAAAGCCCCTGTGGGGCATTGGTTTGCATCCATACCGGTTACGCGCGCATTATGGGTTGATGGACGTATCGGGTAAGGGTAACACGAAAGAAAGGAATTGGAATGACGATTGCGTTTGAAGTTCGCGGCGAACATATCCAGCTCGATCAGTTGCTGAAGACGACGGGCTTATGTCACTCGGGAGGTCAGGCGCACGCCGAAATCGATGCTGGCAAGGTCCGGGTCGACGGCGAGGTGGAAACCCGCAGGCGCGCCAAGCTGCATCCGGGGCAACGGGTCGAGTATGCAGGGGAAACGGTGGTGCTGGGTGCGCTTCGTTCATGATCGGCAGCAACTCCTGAATTAATATCAAGTTGTCGTTTTCATGTTGAGAGAAAGCCCGGGGCTAAAATGACCCTTGGAATTTGGGCTTTTTTATTTTGACTTTTATGAAAGGACTTCTCTCATGTTGGAATCATATCGTGCACATGTTGCTGAACGGGCGGCTCTGGGCATACCGCCGCTGCCCTTGAGCGCCAGGCAGACCCAGGAGTTGCTTGGCCTGCTCAAGAACCCGCCGAAAGGCGAGGAACAGGTTCTGGTCGAGTTGCTCGGCTACCGTGTTCCCGCCGGCGTGGATGACGCCGCCAAGGTCAAGGCCGAGTTTCTGGCCAGACTGTCCAAGGGCGAGGAATCCTGCGCGCTGATTTCCCGCGTCAAGGCGACCGAGCTGCTCGGCACCATGCTCGGCGGCTACAACGTCAAGCCGCTGATCGAGGTGCTCGGCGACGCCGCAGTCGGCGCCGTGGCGGCTGAAGCGCTCAAGAAAACGCTGCTCATTTTCGATTTCTTCAACGAGGTCAAAGCGCTGGCCGACAAGGGCAGTGACAACGCCAAGGCGGTCATCAAGTCCTGGGCCGATGCCGAGTGGTTCACCTCGCGTCCGGAAGTCCCCGCCAGCCAGAAGCTGACAGTGTTCAAGGTCACCGGCGAGACCAACACCGATGACCTGTCGCCCGCGCCCGACGCCACGACGCGTCCCGATATCCCCTTGCATGCCCTGGCGATGCTCAAGAACCCGCGCGCGGGCATCGAGCCGGAACAACCCGGCGTGCGCGGCCCGATCAAGCAGCTCGAAACACTGGCGAAGAAAGGCAATCTGATTGCTTACGTCGGGGACGTGGTTGGCACCGGTTCCTCGCGCAAATCGGCCGCCAACTCGGTGCTGTGGTGGACCGGCGAGGACATCCCCTTCGTGCCGAACAAACGTTGCGGCGGGGTTGCCTTCGGTTCCAAGATTGCCCCGATCTTCTACAACACGCTGGAAGATTCCGGCGCGCTGCCGGTTGAAATCGACGTCGCCAGGATGGACATGGGCGATGAAATCGAACTGAAAATCGATGCCGCGACGACCCAGGTTGTCGTGCTGAAGAACGGTCAGGTCATTGCCGAATCGCAACTGAAGACGCCGGTTATTCTCGACGAAGTGCGCGCCGGCGGCCGCATCCCGCTGATCATCGGCCGCGCCCTGACGGCGCGCGCGCGTGAGACGCTGGGCCTGCCGCCCTCGACGCTGTTCAAGTCGCCGCAGGAGCCGGCCGATACCGGCAAGGGCTACACCCTGGCGCAGAAAATCGTCGGCCGCGCCTGCGGCCTGCCGGAAGAAAACGGGAAACAGCGGGGCGTCCGCCCGAACGCCTACTGCGAGCCGAAGATGAGCACCGTGGGATCGCAGGACACCACCGGCCCGATGACTCGCGACGAACTCAAAGACCTGGCTTGCCTTGGCTTCTCGGCGGATCTCGTTATGCAATCGTTCTGCCACACCGCGGCGTATCCGAAACTGGTCGACATCAAGACCCACCGCACCCTGGGCGGCTTCTTTACCACCCGCTCCGGCGTTGCGCTGCGTCCGGGCGACGGCGTCGTGCACAGTTGGCTGAACCGCATGTGTTTGCCGGATACGGTCGGCACCGGCGGCGACTCGCACACGCGTTTCCCGATCGGCCTCTCCTTCCCGGCCGGTTCCGGCCTCGTGGCCTTCGGCGCCGCAACCGGCACCATGCCGCTGGACATGCCCGAATCGGTGCTGGTGCGCTTCAAGGGCAAGATGCAGCCCGGCATCACGCTGCGCGATCTGGTCAATGCCATCCCGTACCAGGCGATCAAGCAGGGCCTCCTGACTGTCGAGAAAAAGGGTAAGAAAAACGTCTTCAACGGCCGCATTCTGGAAATCGAAGGGCTGCCGGATCTCAAGGTCGAGCAGGCCTTCGAACTGACCGACGCCTCGGCCGAGCGTTCCGCCGCCGCCTGCACGGTGCGCCTGAACAAGGAACCGGTCATCGAGTACCTGCGTTCCAACGCCACGCTGCTCAAGTGGATGATCGCCAACGGCTACCAGGATGCCAACGTGCTGGCCCGCCGTGTCAAGGCCATGGAGGACTGGATCGCCAACCCGCAACTCCTGACGGCCGACGCCGACGCCGAGTATGCCGCCGTGCTCGAAATCGACCTCGCTGACATCAAGGAACCGATCCTCGCCTGCCCGAACGATCCGGACGACGTGAAACTGCTTTCCGAAGTGGCCGACACGAAGATCGACGAAGTGTTCATCGGTTCGTGCATGACCAACATCGGCCACTTCCGCGCCGCCGGCAAGATTCTCGACGGTCAGAGCGACATCCCGACCCGTCTGTGGATCGCCCCTCCGACCAAGATGGACGCCCTAATCCTCTCCGAGGAAGGCTATTACAGCGTGCTCGGCAAGAGCGGCGCGCGCATGGAAATGCCGGGTTGTTCGCTGTGCATGGGCAATCAGGCGCAGGTCCGCAAGGGCAGCACCGCGATATCAACCTCGACTCGCAACTTCCCGAACCGTCTGGGCATCGACACCCAGGTCTACCTCAGCTCGGCCGAACTGGCCGCCATCAGCGCGCTGCTCGGCAAGATCCCGACCGTCGCCGAATATCAGGAGCGGATTCAGGCAGTCAACGCCAAGGCCGCCGATGTCTATCGCTATATGAACTTCGACCAGATTGACCAGTTCAAGGAAGCGGTAGAAAGTGTGACGGCTTAAACGACCGGTAGGAAACGATCTGCGGCCCGGCGAGTACCGGGCCGTTTTTTTTGGGTAACCCAAGACAAAATTTCCTTCAGGGGCAAGCGTTCGTACCTGCGGATGACTTGCCGCGTCTCTCCCTGGAGCGTTTAATTTCATCGTCATTCCCGCGAAGGCGGGAATCCAGTGTGTTTTCTTCAGCCAGAATGGCCGTAAGTATTGATATTAACCCGGCAAATATATAGGGCATATATGTTATAATGTTGTCATGAAAAGAGAAGACGCCCGGAGTCTCAGCGTTGCTGAGCAAAGAGAGAAACGCAAGATTGCGTTGCGGATGAGATTAAAC
>BNUC01000162.1 GCA_025997075.1 Betaproteobacteria bacterium
AAGCCCGCATGGACATGGATTCCTGGCTGGATGACGCCCGTTATGAAGGAGAAGAAAGAGGGATGATAAAAGGACGGCAGGAAGGACGGCAGGAAGTTGCAAAAAAACTTCTTAAGAAGAAAATGCCCTTGACAGATATTGCAGACACTACTGGCCTGTCGTTAGATGAAGTGGAACGGCTTGCCGCCGAGCTTACGCACAGGCACTAACTGTAGTAAGCATCCCGGAATTTACGGATTTTATGCAAGCCGCGCAAAACAACCCCGCTATCGCCAAAGCCTGGGCGTGATCAAAGTCCTGAGCAGCGATGAACGCGGCCAGAGCCCTGGCCGAAGCCAGAGAAAAAGCCAACTGCCGTTTTTAGGTTTATACAATCCTTTCGGATCACACGTTTCGCAGAGCGCCCAGGTTGAGGTCAGGTTGGATGTCCTGAATCAGGACGGCGATTCGGTGGAGGTGGCGCTACTGTTTTTCGAGCGGCGAGGCATCACATGGCGGCGGAAACAGGCGGTCGAGTTCGGCCAGTGTTTCGGTGTCGAGCGGACAGTCGAGCGCGGCAAAGTTTTGCTTGATATGCGCGCGGCTCGACGCCTTGGGAATGACGATTACCTGCTCGCGGTGAAGCAGCCATGCCAGCGCCAGTTGCGCTGGCTTCATGCCCCGCTTTTCGGCCAGCGTGCTCAGGCCGGGATAGTGCAAGAGACGCGTCCGGTCGATCGGCGAATAGGCCATGATGGGAATTTTGCGTTCTCCGCAGTACGGCAGTAGATCCCATTCGATACCACGGTGGGAGAGGGCATATAGCACCTGGTTTGCAGCCGCATGTTCGCCACCTGGCAAGGCGCATAATGTCCGCATGTCATCGGTATCGAAATTGCTGACACCCCAATACCGGATTTTGCCCTGCGAGCGCAACTGTTCGAACGCTTCGATAGTTTCCGCCAGCGGTACGTCACCGCGCCAGTGCACCAGATAGAGATCGATATAATCGACGCCCAGGCGCTTCAGACTGTACTCGCCGCAGGCGATCGGCATTCCCTTGTGAGTGGCCCGGTGCGGATAGACCTTGCTGACCAGAAATACCTGTTCGTGGCGTCCGCGAATGGCTTCCCCGACCAGTTGCTCCGAAGCGCCTTTGCCGTACATTTCGGCAGTATCAATGAGCGCCATACCCAGATCGATGCCGTACTGCAAGGCGGCGATTTCTTCGGCGTGGAGCGAGCGATTCTCGCCGATCATGTAGGTCCCCATCCCCAGAGCCGGTACTTGTTCTCCTGACGGTAAGGTGACATATTTCATTGAAACTTCCTTTCTGTTCGATTATCTGCACGAGCTGTGGACAAACATGCAGGCCGGGTAAAGCGAAACACAACCCAGCAAATGTAAGCAACCGGCGCAAATGCGCCGGAAGATACGATCGTCGGGATGCGCCGCTTCGCGGCTTTTTCGACCTGCGATTGCGTCATTCACCTTGAAACAAGCCATTCCAATAACATCCGCACGCCTTCCTCAACCGACTGACGGTCCGTGCGCACGACAATATCGGGGTTTTCGGGAATCTCATAAGGGCTTTGAATACCGGTCATATTGAGCAATTGACCTGATCGCGCTTTTTTATACAATCCTTTCGGATCGCGCGTTTCGCAGAGCGCCAACGGTGCATCGACATAAACCTCGCAAAATCGATCGGGGGCCAACTGCCGCGCCATTTCGCGTTCCCGTCGAAAAGGCGAAATAAAGGCAGTGATGACAATCAAACCGGCGTCCGCCATCAAACGCGCTACCTCGGCAACGCGCCGGATATTTTCGGCGCGGTCGGCTTCCGAAAAGCCCAGATCACGGTTCAAACCTTGCCGGACATGATCGCCGTCCAGAATGAACGTATGTTTTCCCTGCCCGAACAGCGCAGCTTCCAGCGCGTTCGCCAGCGTGGATTTGCCGGAACCGGACAAACCCGTGAACCAGATGACCTGACCTTGATGCCCATTGAGCCGTTCCCTGTCCTGCCGGGAAACATTAAAAGCGTGCGCATGAAGATTGTTCATCTGAGATTTTTCCACAGGGCGTCAAAATCCAGATAGTCCGTGGCGACACCTTCGCGCGTTATCAGTTTTTCAAATTCCTGCAAATCGTAACGAAAGGAAGAGCGCAAGCCATCGAATTCCGGGCGGGTAAAATCCGGCTTTTCTTCGCCGATATCCCTGCCTTCAAGTACAAATTCCGGCGGAATCTCTGGATAATCTCCTTCCTTACCCAGTAGTTCATGAACAAATCGTTTACGCAACGCGGCATCTTTCAATTCGGGCAAAGAAACCAGAAAAACATCGCTTGCCGCAAACTTGTTCAATATATTGCCCAAAGCAAAGCAGTATCTGCTACTTCCAAAAGAATTTCTGAGTGGGAAAAATCCTCGGGCATAGAAAAAATCCTGCTCATAGCGTAAGCGTGAAGAAAAATCACCATCCCGTATACGCATACCTTCCTCTTCCCAATAGCGTTCAACATGGCCCCATGCTTTTGCTGGGAAAAATTTTAAGTTATGCTTTTTGTGGGTTTGCTCGTTGAAATTCATCCCAGGATAAAATAAAGAATTCATGGCAAATAATTTCGCCATTCTGTAGTGAGACCATATTCTGTCCAAAGGGTTACGAAAACATAACACTACTCGGCAATCGTGTTCCGGCATACGTGAAATGGCAGTCGGATTAAGCGAGTAATCAACAGAAGCGTCCAGTAGCCAGGTATTTGGTGACCAGCCCCCCCTCCCCCCGCTACAAAAAAACAGGACTTGCCAAAATCGATGTATGAATAGATGTTTGGCTCCTTGGTGTTTGGTACAAGATATTCAGCCAAACCTTGCTTGATAAACCACGCAGCCAAGGCGGTTGTGCCACATTTCACCATACCGGAAATAAAGAGATGTTTGTTCATGATGTCTCCATAATTTTAATAAAATCCAATTTTTCTCATGTTGGGAATGATGAAAATCTAATGTGAAACCAGTAGCTTGGCAATCAATTTGCCATCTGCCGCAACAATCGGGGTGACGGGTTGCATATCGGAATCGGCTAGAAAGCTATCTTTTTTCGATAAAATCCGGGCGAGATCGGTTTCTGCAACAACATGACCAAAATGGCATAATTCACCGGCCTGCATCAGTATCGCCTGTTCGTTTTTGATAGATTTGATGACTTCACGGTAAGTCAGCATTCCCCGGTAAATACCTTGTCCGCCGACCACAAAAATATAGTCCCGATTACGCACAGCGGTCAGGAGCGCGCTGAAATCTACATGTTCGTCGACAATGTCGGTTTCCGCGATTTCAGAAATAGCCAATCTGGATTGTCCGGTCACGAAAAACTCGACGGGGATTCTATTTGTTTTCCCTGCCCAGCAATGAACGCGCGGGTCTTTCAAAACTTCATCCCGTAATTCATTGAAGAATTCGTGTTGAGGATGCCTTGGGTTGAGAAGGTCTTTCTCGAAGTATGTTTTCTCGTCCATGGTTCCCCAAGAATAGATGTTTTCCAAATGCACAGAGTCAACACCAAGATTAAAACAGGTTTCTGCAAATGCAGGTATTTCCATGAAATTCAAATCTTGAACAACCATGACACTCTCTAATCGTTTGATATGACCGGAATGACGTAATTCCGACATGAAACGCAGGTTTTTCTGTAATTGTGCGAAATTTCCACCGCGACGTAATTTGGCATAGACATGGGGATTGAACGAGTCAATGGAAACACGCATGATAATATGAAATTTTGCAAGATGCTCGATACGTTTCCATACTTTTGGTACAAAACAGGTGCCGTTTGTTTCAAGAAATATTTCCGCGCCTGTCCGTTCGGGATGCAGGTTTTCAAGGATTCTCATGCAATCCTTGCTGAAGAACGGATCGCCGTGTCCGGTAATACTCAAATGACGCAGATTATTCAAATGCGGAGCAAGTTCCTGATAGGCCTTTTCGAACATCCCCAACACTTCCGGCCACACTCTGATGATGGGTTTCGGGCGGCAGGAAGGACAGGAAAGATTACATTGATAATCATAGGCAAGATTAAAACGATCCGGGAAAGGCAAAGTGGCTTCTTCCAGCGTTTTTCCAGACACGTTCGGTAGATCATCGTTCGTCAGAAATGGACAAACGTCTTTGCGACAATAACGATATGAGCTATCCAGAATGGAACGGCGGATTTTCTGAGCGGCTTCTCCGTTCCAAACAGTTTCCAGTCCTTCCGTGATATAGCCGATGGGCTTGCTGTTCATCCAGGGACAAAAATGAATTTGCCCGCCGGAATCCACATATATTTCACGGAATGGCTTATCACAGAATTTCATTCGTATTTATCCGATAAAAATTGAAACTGGCTTTCCTTCGGCATCTTTTCGGATGGCGGAAAAAATTGTCTGCATTTCCTCGTGTAGCGGATGTTCTGGCGAAAACACACTCCTGTGTATAAATTCCGTCTCTGTCATTGTGCCGACATTGCGAAGTGGCGTGAATACACATGCGTCGACATGCCATTCCAGACTTTTTTCGTAGATGCGCCAGAGGTCGGGCAAGTTGTCAGTCTGCACGACACATTGTACGACCAGATTCAAAATTTCGCCCACGTCTCTTTTCGAGCTGAGGAATGCCATATTGGTCTCCAGTTTTTCCCATTTTCCCGGATAGCGCAGACGTTCATAGCTTTTCTCAGCGCCATCCACGGAGATTCTGAAATGGGTCATGCGCCGGGCAGCCTCACCGAGTTTCTTCCAGAGCGAAGGCGTGAGTAATTGACCGTTGGACAGCACCATGAATTTCAAGTGCGGAAATTTGGCAAAATCCATGGATTTTATAATTTGCAAGGTATGTGGTGAAGCAAATGCTTCGCCCGTATTGCCAAGCCATATCCAGTGCAGGTTTTCTGTCATCAGCGGTTCAATATGATTTTTGAAGAACGAGAAATGCCGCCCCTGCTCGATTTTGTTGGTGTGACAAAAACCCGTTCGGCATTGCGGGCAGGCAAGATTGCAGGTTGCGTCATGCCCCAGAACGAGGGTGTATGGGCCGCGCGGCATTTTGGTTATCTTATTATCAAGAATGGGGCTGATGTAAGCGTCCGAAATATCTGTTTTCTTGGGCAGTGTGCCATTCTTGATATGGAAACAACTGAGTTTGTTGCAATACCGGAAACTGCCATCGTGAATGGAGCGGCGTATTTCCTGCGCTGTAGTACCATTCCATGGATTTTCGGGGGGGGGGTAGAAAGGCAACATGGAGGGGCAGTTGCATAATCCGAAGGCATAAGAAAAACTCTCGATATTGGTTGGAATGCTCATCAATTGGTTGAAGGGCAACAGACAGGTTCTTTCAGAAAGATCGTAATTCAACAGAGTACCGCCGCTTGCCTCAATAATAGCTTCTTCGGCAAGCGCGCTGTAAACGCAATCCGTGTAAATCGCGCGGGTCTTTTTGAAGTATTCCGATGCTTGAGAATATAATTCGATATTCAGCGCGACAGAACCCGTCAGAAAAGCCAGAAGGTAGCGTTCAAGACCATTTAAGTCCTTATGCCTTGTACGGAAACTGCTATCAAGCGCATCGAACAATTCATTGGATGTCTTAAAAATCAAGAGTAGCAGCTCTTTTGCCAGGATAGAAAAAACATTGGCATCGGAGAGAAAAGCTTTGCCGGCAATCGTGCGATACTCAGCCCGTAGCGGATATTTGCGGTCATGCAGTTCTTCTGAATCCACCGCTAGGGCAAAACGGATGATTTGCATGAAGTCACATTGCTTTGGCTCCGCTGCGGCTGGCAGCATAGGCCAATGCGCTGTCAATCTCTTTCTCAGCCAATCTTCACCCAATCTTTGTATATCAAAGAAAAGTAACTGCGACAGTCGGGCATAATATTCTTTGATTTTTACAAAATCCTGTTCCATCTATTTCCTCCAACGCCTTAATTTACCAAGTCGAATAAGCATCGCCGGTGTTTCGTTCGCCAGGCCTGCCCAGAGTGGATTTCCCACTGAGTACCCGCAACACCTCATCCGCGATCCGGCGCATTTCTCCTTCAGCATAACGGTGGTCGCAAGGCAGATAAAACAATTGTTTTAACAATTTGCTTTCCGCGTCGGTTGCCTTTTCCACCGAGGAAATTTTTTCTCCTGTGGTCGAAGGCAACCAAAAGCGCGGACAGACGATCCCTTGCCGGGTCAGCGCGGTCGCCATGAATTCCCAGGAGATGTGTCCGGGGAGCCGCAGAGGAAAGGCGACCGGGACAAAACCGGGGTTTCGTTCCGGCCACAGCGCCCATTCGCGCAGACGGTCGTGCAGGGCGGCGTAGTTTTCCTTGCGTTTGGCGGCAATGGACGCCAAGGGGAGGCGACGCAGCAGGCTGGCGGTTAGGCGGCTCATCTCGCCGCCCGGCAGCAGGTGTTCCTGCGCGATTTTGGCTTCCCGCAGGAAGAGGCTGTTGTCAATATGCGGATGCTCGAAACGTTCCAGAAGCGCGTCCTGACGTTTTTCTCCCCAAGATTTTTCCGCAGCGGATGGAACGGGAGAAAAGCCGGCGACTTTCCCCACCAGAATGCCGCCATCCGGGACGCCCAGCACTTCCGCCGGACTGTAGAGAACGACACCGGCTTGCGATTCCACGCCCGTGCAAAGCGCCTGCGAACGGTCTTCGAGCCAGAAAATATCGGTACGCGCGACCAGCGCACGGCAAAGTTCCGGCGCGATGGGGCGTCCCAACCATGAAAAAGTCAGCACCCCTTCTCCCGGCAGTACCTGCCGCACAAAGTCGACGGGCGGAGAAAACGTGTCCCCGACGTGATAAAACTTGCACGCTACCAATCGCCTTAACGGGGCGATGTAGTTCGGTGGCGCAATAACCGGTAGCCAGACACAGGTGATGGCATGGTTCCACAGCCAGGCGGCCAGCGCTGCGGAAGGGCTGGCGAAACAGACGGTTTCGTAATTTTGTGTCCAGCATTCCCATACGCTCCCCTTGGCTTCCGGCACGGCGTTCAGATCGAGTTCCATAAAGCCGCCCAAAACGGGCAGGCCGGGAGCGGCTTCGCGGGGGGGGGGGGGGGGGGGGGGGGCAACCTCGGGGGGGGGAAAGTCCGGTTTCTCCGGGGGGGTCTAAGCGCCCCCCGGCACGAAGGGGGGGTTTTTTTTTAGACGGCTTGAGAAAAAGCTTTTTCTTATTGGGAAAGAGCTTGGTTGGGTGAATGTGTTCTTCCTTGTGGTGATCTTGTGGAGCTGCCCCACATTGGACAAATCATAACAAAAGCTTACTCACTAGCGTACATACACACTATCAA
>BNUC01000163.1 GCA_025997075.1 Betaproteobacteria bacterium
GCGGGAATGGGCTGCGCGCGCGTCTGCTGGCTCAGGTGGATTCCGGTCTGCTCTCTCGTATCGGTCACTGGGCAGGCTTTCTGTCACAGAACGAGGTCAATGACTCGGTGATTCGCGCCGTGGTCTCTCCCCGGCAGCAGAAGATGAACCAGGGCGCTGTTTATGCTGATTATGGGGGTCAGATTGACAAGTCACTGCCCAACATTGTCGCGCGCGGCGTAAGTGACCTTGGTCTGACGATGGGGTCGTTGGCTTTCTTCCCGGCGATGGATGTGGTGCGTCAGGCGCTGCCGATGGTGCTGTCGCTGCTCAAGATGGCGCTGGTCATTTGTATCCCGCTGGTGTTGCTGGTGGGCGCCTACGAGTTGAAGGCCGTGGTGACGGTCAGCGTGGTGGAGTTCGCCCTGTTCTTTGTGGATTTCTGGTTTCAGTTGGCGCGCTGGCTTGACAGTACGATTCTGGATGCGCTCTATGGTAGCGGCTTTGGGGCCGCTGGCCCGCACAATAATTTCAATCCGCTGATGGGGCTGAACAATGCTTTCGGGGATATGTTGCTGAATTTTGTGATGGCGACGATGTTTATTGTGTTACCAGGTTTCTGGATTACTGCATTGGCCTGGGCTGGATTCAGAGTGGGCACGATTGCTCAAACGATGGCTACGTCGATTGACGGAGCAAAAACCGCAGGAAGCAAGGCTGTCAACAAAGTGGTTTAGCCATCGTCATTTAGATAATCAGGATCAATGCGTACTTCGCCGTGATACAGGCCATACCCAGACCAGCCGAAGCGCCATTCCGCTTTTTCTTCTTCATCTTCGATAGGGACATTACCGGATGACCACATTACCAACAGAGCAAACCCGAGCAACAGCGCCACCCAAAACGCGCCGTAGAGAAGGAGGGCGAGCAGCGCGAGCTTGGCCGCCCACAGCATGCCCTTGGCAAGACTCACGTTCATGCCTTGTGCTACCAGATAGCCGTTCGCTTTCCGTTCCAGGCGCAGCGCAGTCTCCCACGCCCGGCCAAGGGTTCGGCCCGCGCGCTCCGCGAAAGGGGTTTGTGCCGTGGATTTCATGGTAGCTATCGGATTCCTGATGTATGCCTTTGTTTCAATCAACGCTTTGAGAATAGCACATACGAGAGGAACGATCCTCAATATTCTCAACGGGTTTTTTGAAGGCGCGTCATTATGAGCTTGCCGATGCGAATTGGCTTACACGATGACAAGACCGGATTTCCGAATCTCGCCTTGATGAAGTTGAGCGCATGGCATAAAGCGAACGGAGACGAGGTGAGTTTTTATTCACCCATAATGCCGTTTGAGCGTGTGTATTCATCAAAGGTCTTTACGTTCACGCCCGAAGACCCGTATCTGCCGGCCAATGTCATAAAGGGCGGTTCGGGATACGGATTACTCCACAATCTTCCGGAAGAAATAGAACACCGGTGCCCGGATTATTCTCTTTACGGACTTGATTACAGCCTGGGGTTCTTGACAAGAGGCTGTATCCGTCGTTGTCCGTGGTGCATTGTGCCCACGAAAGAAGGCTCGATTCGCGCGCACGCCGATATCGACGAATTCCTGCGGCACAAAAATGTCGTGCTGCTCGATAACAATGTGCTGGCGCATCCCCATGGGATTACACAGATATCTGTTGGAAGACCCCATGCGCCTGTTTGATGATCTTCCAGTGAATAATCCGTATCTGTCTTTGTGTCCTTCCGCCGTGGCCTAGGCATTGGTGACACCTAGCAACAGGCTGTCGAGCACGGACGAAGCGAGGTTCTGCTGGTCGGCGACTGCTGAGTAAAGGCAGCGGAATCCGGATCATCAAGACGACGGTCAGCAAAATGATCGAAGTATTCAATCTCATTCCCGATGCGTCAGAATAAGTCTATAATCAAGGCCATTCCCAATCCGGGAATTTCGTGAGTCTTTGTTAAATCAAAGAATTACGGTCTGGATAATGCTTTCATCGTAAAACTAACTCCGGTTGAAACCCCGCCCTTCAGGGCGGTGGGAGCCCATACCCCGGCCTGAAGGCCGGGGTATGGGCGACCGTTTTGGGAGGGGATGCAAACCCCTTCCAAAACACCTTAGATCGACAGGCCTGAAGGCCTGTCGCTAATTTCTTGCTGATATTCAAATTCTTCTTTCAAATCCACAGAAACGACTGGCGAGAACCCATTGTCGGGTTGCGCCCTGGCTTACCCAGGTTACGCAATTTTCCCTGTTTTGTGACGGGCTTCCGGGGCGGACAAGGCGTGAATCAGAAGAGGGGCACTGACGCCACGCAGCGTGATTTCGCCCAGTGACTGGGTTGTGTGACGGGAGAGTTTCGCCTGCGCCGTCGGGCCGATAATCAGGGATTCCGCCGTATCTTTGGCAACGGCTTCCAGACGCGAGGCAAGGTTGATGCAATCGCCCACGGCGGTGTAGGTGCTGCGAAAAGGGGTGCCCAGATCGCCGACCAGCGCCGATCCGCTTTCGATGCCGATCCGCGCCCGCACGCAGGGGAATCCGGCGGCTTTCAGGGTGATGTTGAAGTGTTCTATTTCGCGCAGAATGGCTTCGCCCGCTTCCACCGCTTTATCGGCCTGGTCGTCGCAGGTCAGCGGCGCGCCCCAGAAAGCGACCAGACCATCGCCGCTGTATTTGTCCAGCGTGCCGCCATTGGCTAATACCGGGCGGGTCAGGCAATCAAGGAAATTCTTGGTAAGTTGGGCGGCGTCTTCGAGTTCCAGCATGGAAGTCAGTCGCGTATAGCTTTCCATGTCCGCCACCAGTACCGTAATTTCACGCAGGGTCGGGGCCAGACTGTAGGCCTGGTTCTGGCGAATCAATTCATCGAGCACCGGTCTGGCGACGTAATGGGACAGCATTTCCAGCACACGCCGGTTTTGTTGCTGCGTCTGCCACCACTCGTAAGGCACGATGGTTAAAAGAAGGACAAAATAGCCGATAAGCGGAACGATAATGGAATGTTCGAGCTGACAGGCAACGCCGAAAAAAGCCAGTCCCAACCAGAGAAGGCTGAAGCCGACGAGAAGCAGGATACTGCTCCAGGCGGTGAGGCGCGTAACGCCATAGGCGGCGAACATGATGGAGAGAGCGGCATAGGCCAGCAAAAGCGCGCGCCCATGACGAGCAAACGGGCTGTCTTCCCGCTCTGCCCGGTCGAGCAGGGCGGAGACACTTTGCGCGTGGACGAATACGCCGGATACCAGAGGATTCAGGGGCGTACTCACCCGGTCGCCCAGACCGAGCGACGAGGAACCGATGATGATGTAACGTCCTTCAATCAGCGAATGCGGGGCGGTAAGCGCCAGCACTTCAGAGGCCGGAATGACGGTGTAGGCGTCCGTTGCGTAGCGAAAAGGAATGCGCCATTGTCCATTGGCCTGCGGCTGCGGGAGTTTGGGGAAGGCGCCGGAAACAACGGCGCAGTACGCCAGCGCCAGCGCGAATTGCGGGTATTCCTTGCCATCGTAAGCCGCGAATAGCGGCGTGTGGCGCAATACGCCGTCCGAGGCGGGGACATAGCCGATATTGCCGACGCAACGCGCCTGTTCGCTTAATTTCGGATGGTTGGCGATATAACCATAGGCCGCAACGCCCGGCATTTCCCCGGCTTCAAGCGAGGGCGGCGCGAGTTCGCCCTGGAAAAGCCGCGGGACACGCGGAGCGAAATCGAATACCTGAGCCAGCGCCAGCGGCCCATGCTGCGCCAGCATGGCAAGGCGATTGTCGCCTGCCTTGTCCCTGGCTTCGGGAAACACAATATCCAGCCCTACCGCTCTGGCCTGATAATCCATCACCAGAATTTCCACCAGATCGGCTATGCGACTGCGCGGCCACGGCCAGTCACCCAGTTGACGCAGACTTTCATCGTCAATATTGACCACCAGCACCCGGTTTTCCGGGGAGGAATCCGCCAGCTTGCGCAGAAAAGCATCACGGATATTTTCGTCAAAATGCTGGAGCAGCACGGGACGCGACAAGTCCAGAAGGAGCAGCAGAAGACAAGTCGCCAGGGTAATGACGCAGCGTACCCGGCGGGCGTTTTTCGACGGTGAAAACTGCGTTAATGAAGACGGCGACAAGGAAGCGGGAGGGGAGGATGTCGCGACGGGTGCAGACGGTTCAGAAGTCATGATGAGGTGGCTCACCCGTCAGAACATCGACGTTGTCGGAACCGGAATCAAGGTCGAACCTGTCTTTTCGGGTGGCGGCTTCGCGCAAAACTTCCGGCTGCCGGACAATCAGGCGGCGCAGGTCTTTTTCAACGACGCCACGTTTAATCAGCGTCGAAAGCGCCCTGGAAACGGTTTCGCGACTGGTATTGACCATGATGGCGATTTCCTGCTGCGTCGGCATTTGGTCAATGACCACCAGGCCACCGGGCGCAATAGCCGCCAGATGATGCAGGAGCGAGAAAACACGCTGGAAAGCATTGGGAATCCCCAAAATGGCGCGATAGCTGGAAGCCTGACGCACGGAAGCCGCCATGCGCTGCAAAACCCGCTCGGCAACCAGCGGATGACGGTAAATCAACATCTGCGCCTGACGCCGGGGCAAGAGCGCGATCAGCGAAGTTTCGCAGGCGATGACCGAAGCCGAACGCGGCTTGCCATCCACAATGGACAATTCGCCAAAATAATCGCCCGGCAAAATGAAGGAAAGACCGATTTCCTTGCCTTCCTCATTCGTATCAACTACTTGCAATCGACCTGCCAGCAAAAACAGCAGATAGTCGCCCGAACCGCCTTTATGCAGAATCAAGGCGCCGCGCCCCGCCTGCTTGATCTGCAAGGCGACGACCATCTGCTTGAGTACATCCGGCTCCAGCCCCCGCAACAGGGGAATATTCTGCAATTTGATGGTCAGCGAGGGTTTCCCGGTAACGGGAACCGACGCGGCGGCGGAAACAGCCATCTCTCCCCCGGCATCGGCAGGGCGGGCAGAATCGGGATGGGAACCGTTCAGGGGTTTACTCATCGGGCTTCAGGTGAAGTAATTTGTAAATCAGCCGGTGTAGTCGCCGCATGCAAGTATGAATTCAATGGAAATTCGTGACCAGCAAATGGTGCATTTTACGTTTTAGTGCGAACAGTTGCTATTTCTACCTCGCCATCCCAAGGCAATCGCATGAATATATTTGTCATGGTAAAGCATGAACAGGCGTTTGCTTTCCCTCTCCCCTTGTGGGAGAGGGTGCCCCGGCAGGGGCGGGTGAGGGGGAGGATTAACATTGACACGGAGAATGTAGGGGCGAATGAAAAGCTTTTTAACCACGCCGTGGTTAACTGCTTTTTCCATTGGATCCCTGCACATCAGTTTGAATCGTACCCCTCGTCATCCTTATCCATCCTGCCAGCTATCAGGCGTGCCGTTTCAGCAGCCCGGCATAAAGCGCGTAGGTGCGTTCTTTCATTACTTCCAGCGAAAATTCGCGTTCGGCCCGTGCCTGGGCGTTGGCGCCGAATTGCTGGCATTTATGCTTGTCCAGCAGCAGGGTTTGCAGCGCGGCAGCGAGCGCGGCGGCGTTGTTGCACGGAACGGTCAGCCCGGTGATGCCGTCCTGATTGACGAAATTTACGCCATTGCCCAATTCTGTATTCACTACGGGTTTCCCTGCCGCCATGGCTTCGACCTGAACGACGCCGAAGGCTTCCGCCTGTGTGACGGAGGGCAGGCAGAATACGTCGCAGGCCTGGTAACGGGCCGGGAGCTCGGCTTGCGGAATTTTGCCGAGAAACTGCACACGCCGGGCAATGCCCAGCGTTTCCGCCTGTTGCCGCAGCTCATGAGTGAGCGGCCCCGCGCCGCCCAGCAGGAGTTGAACATCGGTGTCCATGAGGGACATGGCTTCGAGCAGAACATTGAATCCTTTGTAGGAGACATGCCGTCCCAGCGCGAAAATGCGGCGTCCGGGGTATTTTTCCCGCAGGGTTTGCGTCAGCGGATGAGCTTTGGCGAAATCCGACAAATCGAAGCCATAGGGGATGACATGGGTTTTTTCCCGGATGCCGGGAGCGGAAAGCGCGGGCGAGCGCAGATGTTCCGGCGTGGCGACGATGACGGCGGCGGCCTGCCGCAACAGGCGGTTCTGCCAGGGCTGGTAGAGTTTGAGCAGATGCTTCTGGCGCACGATGTTCGCGTGCCAGGTGATGACTCGGGGTACGGCCGCGGGAATGGCAAAAGAGGCCAGATGCGACATGGGGTCCGGAAGATGCAGATGCACGATATCGAAGGGAGTGGCCCGGTGTTGCCGCCAGGCGGCGCGAATCAATCCGGGGGAAAGCGCCAGGGATCCATCGGCATTCCAGCTCGCCGTGCGAATGACCGGGACGCTGCCGAGCGTAAAGCAGGCGCTCTCTGTGTTCCGCGAGGGGACGAGATTGAGAAATTCAACCTTGTCCTGCAAGGCGCGCAGCAGACAGGTGACATGAGACTGAATGCCGCCCGGTTCGGCATCGCAAAAACGACCGAAGCAGAGGACGCGCATCAATAAACCTGATAACCCTTGGCTGGCAGGAGTTCAACCAGATAAGCCCCGTCCTGCCCGGTGATGATGGCTTTTTTCATCGTCAAACTAACTCCGCTTTGAAACCCCGCCCTTCAGGATGATGGGAGACATACCACTTTCTTGTGGACAGAGCTTCAGCGACCATTTTTCTTACCGAAACACACTCCTCCGCTTCAGTTTTTCACTTCCAGTCGGGATAAAGACACCGCGCTCCCCAACCCCGTCATGATGGACAGGCAGGGAGCGCGGTATTTATGCCGGAAGTGGAATCAGTGCGTCGTCGGCGTTGGCGTATCCACGTCGGCTTCGGGCTGGACTTGCGCCAGCGCCTGACGCAGGGCGGAAATGTAAGCGGCGCGGGCCGTTCCCAGAATGGCCAGTTGCTGCTGGGTATGATTGATTTCGCTATCGACCACTTGCAGGTTCATAATCTGCGCGCGCGCGGCATCGTCCAGTTTGGCGATGGCATAACGTTTGTTCTCAAACGTCAGAAATTCGGGCTGAGCCATAATGTCTCCATTGAAAAATACGCTTCATCCCCACATAAACAAGGAAACAGTGGGATTGAAAAATCCTCGAATGATAACAGCCGCCGCGCCATCCGTCCACAGAAACAGAGAGCGCTTGACGTTCTGTGTTGTGGTCTAATTTCCTCGGACAGGAAGATAGGTGGAAAATCACCTATAGAGGAGAAGAAGATGAGCCAAACGATAAAGCCAACGAGAAGGGTCTTCGACGCGAGCTTCAAGTTGCAGGTTGTGC
>BNUC01000164.1 GCA_025997075.1 Betaproteobacteria bacterium
CTGGAGTCAAAAGTACGGGGAGCCATGAAGAAATTGCAACTTCAACCCAAACGGGTTATGGCTTATTTCAAACACCCAAAAATTCAATATGCCGCTTAATGAATCTATTGAATTGCCGGGTTAATACCCTCATCTCAAAAGAATTTTTCAATTTCGTGTCATTTATTTTTTGCATATTCAGCACATCTTTTCTTTTGACAAGGCAATCCGTTTCAATCTCTAACTTGTTGTGATGATGAAACTCTACCATAGGATAACCATAATCCGCCTTTCTTTTTGTTTGGTGTTTTTAATTTTTTTGTTTTTATATCCTCCAATTTCTTTTTTTGGTTATTTATTTCTTTCATAGCATATTATTGAATTGTAAAATTTTGTTTAAGAAATAAATTGTATGCCAAATCTCCTATGCGAAACAAAAGTATAAGAAGAAACAAACTACATCAAGAATTTGATGAATTATTACAAAAATTACAATCTGATGAAAGATTATTAGATTTTTTTCAGTTAAATTTACAAAGACTAATTAACGAGAGTGGTAAGGATAAAGATTTGATTGTGAACTGATTAAAAAATAATCTGAAAAGCATTGAGGATAAAATTCAAAGATTTATTGAAAGAATATGAAAAACAGAAGATGAGCATTTAATATCAAATTATGAGAATGAGTTAAAAAAACTATATTCTGAAAAAGATGATATTTTAGACAGAATTGAGATAGAAAAAATAGAGTTTGAAACCCTAATAAAATAAATTTTGAACAAATAAAAAATGTCTTACAAATGCGGAGAAATTGAGATATAGACTCAAAGAAAAAACTTATTTCAAATATTTTTTCCAGAGTGATTACCAGTAACCACAGAAAGACATCTTTGAACCCCTAAATTATCGCTTCCTTATCAGATATTAGAGGTAGGAAAATCTGATAAAAGTAAAATGGTGGAACTAATTTGACAAAATTTAAACCTATTGTCTTAATAATATTTAACAAAATAAAAGAAATTATTGTATGCCATACAAAATTGAACTCTATTAAACGAGTTCTCTTTTTTGTATTTTCAAAAAATTTTGATTTAAGTAAAAATAATGGTATAATAATTTTGCATATATAAATTTTTAAACATTATTTAAATTATCATACTAATGGGTAAAAGGAATTAGCTGACGGTTTCGGCTTCCTCGCTAAATACCAGTCGCACCTTGTCTTCGTCGTCCAGATCGACGGTGACGTGGCCGCCATTGGCGAGTTTGCCGAACAGCAACTCGTCGGCGAGCGCCGCGCGGATGGTGTCCTGAATCAGCCGGGCCATCGGCCGGGCGCCCATCAGCGGGTCAAAACCCTTGCCTGCCAGGTATTTCTTCAGGCGCTCGGTGAATGCCGTTTCGACCTTTTTCTCGTGAAGCTGTTCTTCGAGCTGGATCAGGAATTTGTCGACGACCCGTAGGATGACATCGTGATCCAGCGCCTTGAATGAAATGATCGCGTCCAGCCGGTTGCGGAATTCCGGCGTGAACAGGCGTTTGATTTCGACCATCTCGTCGCCGGATTCATGTTTGCCGGTGAAACCCATGGCCGATTTCTGGATCGCTTCCTGCCCGGCGTTGGTGGTCATGATGATGACCACGTTGCGGAAATCCGCCTTGCGTCCGTTGTTGTCGGTCAGTGTCCCGTGATCCATGATCTGCAGCAGAACGTTGTAGATGTCGGGGTGCGCTTTTTCGATCTCGTCGAGCAACAGAACGCAATAGGGCTTCTTGGTCACGGCCTCGGTCAACTGGCCTCCCTGATCGAATCCGACATAACCGGGAGGCGCGCCGATCAGGCGCGAGACAGCGTGCCGTTCCAGATATTCCGACATGTCGAAGCGCAGCAGCTCGATGCCCATGCAGTAGGCAAGCTGCCGGGCCACTTCGGTCTTGCCGACGCCTGTCGGCCCGGAAAAAAGGAAGCTGCCGATCGGCTTACCCGGCGTGCTCAGGCCAGAGCGGGACATTCGGATGGCTTTTGCCAGCGCGTCGATCGCCGGTTCCTGCCCGAAGACGACCGCCTTGAGGTCGCGGTCGAGGTTTTTCAGCGCGTTGCGATCATCGCTGGACACCTGGGCGGACGGAATGCGCGCGATTTTGGCGATGATTTCTTCGATGTCCTGCTTGCTGATAATTTTCTTTTGTCTGGATTTGGGCAGGATGCGTTGCGCCGCGCCGGCTTCGTCAATGACGTCAATGGCCTTGTCCGGAAGATGCCGGTCGGTGATGAAGCGCACCGAGAGATCGACGGCCGAGGTGATCGCCGCCGCCGAGTATTTGATGCCGTGGTGTGATTCAAAGCGCGACTTCAGCCCTTTCAGAATCTCGACCGTGTCGCTGACCGAAGGTTCGCTGACATCGATCTTTTGAAAACGGCGGGACAGCGCATGATCTTTTTCGAAGATGACCCTGAACTCGTTGTAGGTCGTGGCGCCGATGCACTTCAACTGGCCGTTCGACAAGGCCGGTTTCAGCAAATTGGAAGCGTCGAGCGTGCCGCCGGAGGCCGAACCGGCGCCAATCAGCGTATGGATTTCGTCGATGAACAGGATGGCGTCGGGGTTTTCGCCCAACTGTTTGATGACACCCTTGAGTCGCTGCTCGAAATCACCCCGGTATTTCGTCCCGGCCAGCAGAGCGCCCATATCCAGCGCGTAAACCCTGGCCTTGGCCAATACTTCGGGGGTGTCGCCCTCGACGATCCGCCGGGCGAGTCCTTCGGCGATCGCCGTCTTGCCAACGCCTGCTTCGCCGACCAGCAGGGGATTGTTCTTGCGCCGGCGGCACAGCGTCTGGATAACGCGCTCCAGTTCGCCGGCCCGCCCGATCAGCGGGTCGATTTTTCCTTGCTGCGCCAGGGCGTTCAAATTGATCGTGTAGCTTTCCAGCGCTCCCGGAGCGCTTTGTTGTTCGCTCCCACCTTCGGTTTCCGCCTCGCCGCGCGCGGGCTGTTGCGGAACCTTGCTGATGCCGTGCGAGATGAAATTGACCACATCCAGACGCGTGATTCCCTGCTTTTGCAGATAGTAAACGGCGTGCGAGTCCTTCTCGCCGAAAATGGCGACCAGCACATTGGCGCCGTTGACTTCCTTTTTCCCCGACGACTGCACGTGCAAGATGGCGCGCTGGATGACGCGCTGAAAACCCAGGGTAGGCTGCGTGTCGATTTCGTTCTTGCCCAGGATCGACGGCGAATGCTCTTCGATGAAACGGGCGATATCCTTGCGCAACTGATCGATGTTTCCGCCACAGGCGCGCAAGGTTTCGGCGGCGGAGGGGTTGTCGAGCAAGGCGAGCAGCAGGTGTTCAACGGTGATGAACTCGTGACGTTTCTGCCTGGCCTCCACAAAGGCCAGGTGCAGACTGACTTCAAGTTCCTGCGCAATCATCTAGTTTCCCTCCATGATGCATGCCAGCGGATGCTGGTTTTCCCGTGCGAAGTTCGATACTTGCTTGACTTTTGTGTCGGCCACATCGCGCGGATAGGTCCCACATACACCACGCCCTTCCAGATGAACTTTGAGCATGATTTGCGTCGCTTGTTCTCGGCTCATCGAAAAAAACTTCTGCAACACATGTACCACAAAATCCATCGGCGTGAAATCGTCGTTAAGTAACACTACGGTATAAAGCGGCGGAGGCGCAAGTTTATTCCGTCGCGCCTCCAGTACCGGGCTGTCGTGTTGATGCGGTTTTGTCATGGTTTCATTGTAGCCAGTCTTGGGTAGTACGGAAACTCTCCGGCACTCTCCGGCACGATCAATGCCTGGCGTATTTGGGAAATCTTGAAGCTGTGAGCGAGCGAATAATAGGCTGTCTTCCTGCGTATGTGGTCAAATGGCGCTAAAGTATCTGTCCGATATTCCGTCAAGAAAACGATGAATCGAGAAATGAACCCGGTGAGCCACGGTCTGCCCGCGAAAATAATCGCAAGCGTCTTCCTTGCGACCTTGCCCCTTGCCGTTTCGGCCGCCTGGCAGACGGTCGCCACGGCACCAAACAGGCGTGTCGAGATTGACCGGGAAAGCATTGCTCCCGGACCCGGCGACAGCTTGACCGCCAGGGGGCGTATCGTGCTCGACAGGCCGATCGTCGACCCCAAGACCTCGGTGTCCTATCACATCATCGAGATCGAAAGCCGCTACGACTGTTCCGAGCGCACGTTCGCCACGCTCAAGCGTACCTATTACAAGGAAGATAACAGCGTGCTGCGCTACGAAGAAGTGCGCAATTCAGTCGAAATGCCGGTACGCAGCGGCACACCGGACGATCGCATGCTGCGCGAAGTGTGCCGGCCGAAGAACGAAGCTTCCGCGTCGCCGTCGCTTTCCGAGACCCTGATTAAAGTCGACGAACTTGCCGCTGATCTGCGCAAATCCAACGAGGCGATGATCGAGCAGGCCGTAAAAAATGATACGCAACGGCAGAACCGGCCAGTAAGCGGCAAGATTTCAAAGCCGTCTCCGGCAACCGCCGGGCGCGCGTCGCATGTTCCGGCGGAGGTGCGTCGCGGGCCGTCCCAATGGGCCTACGAAGGCGTTGCCGGTCCCGATCACTGGAGCGAACTCAGCCCGGATTATGCCATCTGCGCGAACGGTCGCCGTCAGTCGCCAATCGACCTGAGCGATGCCTTCGCGGTCGATCTGGAACCCATCCAGTTTCTTTATCAGCCCGCCCCGTTCCGCGTTGCCGATGCGGGCCGTTACCTGCAACTGGCGGTTTACGGCGGCGGCATCCTGATGCTCGGCAAGAACTATCGCCTGAACTACGTCCGCTTCCACAACCCGTCGGAATTTACCGTCGACGGCAAGACTTTCGACATGGAAGTGCAACTCGTCCACGGCGCCGAAGATGGGAAACCGGTCATCGTTTCAATTTTGCTGGAAAAGGGCAGCGAGAACCCGGTGATTCAGGCCGCGCTGAACCATCTGCCGCTGGAAAAAGGCGGCGAAACCGCGCCACCAGGAATGACCATCGACCTCAACCTGCTGCTCCCGGCCGGGCGAGGCTATTTCACCTTCATGGGTTCGCTGACCACGCCGCCATGTACCGAGAACGTGCTCTGGGTAGTCCTCAAGCAGCCACAACCCGTCTCGGCCGAACAACTGACGATGTTCCGGCGCCTGTACCCGCCCAATGCCCGCCCCGTTCAGCCCGCGTTCAAACGCATCATCAAGGAATCGCGTTAATCAGATATCAGCAAAATAATCGGGCCGGAGCCGAAAATCGCCCCGAAGAAACACGGTGAGCATGAACAGGCGTTTGCTTTCCCTCTCCCCTTGTGGGAGAGGGTGCCCCGGCAGGGGCAGGAGAGGGGGGGATTGGGCTTATTCCAGCCCTGTTTCGCGCTGAACCGCCGCCCCCTCTCCTGCGCTTTTACCAAAATTCGGGGCATCCTCCCCCACGAGGGGGGAGGACGATGGATCGCCATACTAATCGTGCCGCTGCCGGAAATCGTCCCGAAGAAACAAAAAGCCGCTTGAGTCCACCTTTTGAAATCAATTACCTGGAGGGTGTTTCCCGAGAGAGTAAACCGGGCGGTTGATAACTTGCCCCTGCGCCCCACATGCGGCGCGCTCAGTGAGCGCGCCCTACCTTCTGTCATCTGTCTTCTGATACCCGAATTACTTCTTGCATACCATCTTTCGCACGCTCTCGCCGGTTCCGTCGGGCGCGATGCCTTCCCACTCGGCGTCGGGCTTTTGTTCGCTCCGCACCAGTCGCCCTTCGCCCATTTGTTCCGTATAGGCTTCGAGAGCGATCGTCCGCAAGCGGGGTTGGGTGCAATCGTATTCGACCAGCACCCTGATCGATCCGACGACGGTCCGTTCGTCGACCCATTGCGCGGTCACGAAATCCGTCAATTGATACACGCGCGCGAGATCGCCGTTGCGTTGCAAAGATCGCTGATCCAGATAAATGCGGAATTTGTCGGTCCGGCCGAGACTGATCCACTCGCCATCCGTTCCTGCGTAAGATTTTTGACCGAACGCCAGGAACGGCAGGGATAACAGTAACAGGACTGCGAAACGTAGTACCCGGCATGGGCGAAAGTGTTGGTTCATCACTGGAGAATCCCTACAAAAAGTTGAAGTTCAAATGGTAACCGGATCGGGGGAAAAACCATGACGTGTACCGTCTCATCGGGTTATTCCGGGAACAGAAGCTCATGGATCGCGTCAGAAGAATTCCCAGCAAGAAATTAGCGACACCCATTAGCCTGCCCGAGTCAAGTGAGTAAAACTTCCTCTCGGCGGCGTTAGCCACTGATCCTAATCTTTTTCGTTCTGCAAGTACCGATCACGTCCGTTTCTTCAAATCGTGGCTGCGACGAATCGCGCCAGACACCCATCAGGATCAAGCTGTAAGCGCGCGCGATATTTGGTAGCAATTCAGCGCGATATTTGGCTCACGTAAGAGTTGCGCCTGATGCAATTTAATTGCAGAAATTATAACAGCCCGTTGTCTCGCCTCGTTCAAGGATTACGTTTTACACGGACATTTACCATACGATGGCGTCCAGTTGTTCGATCGTCGTAGTGGCGGCGATCTGGGACTGGAGTTGGGCGTTTTTGGCTTGGGCTGTGGTTACGCCGTTTTTGACATCGCGGCCGGCTTGCTGGATTTGCGATGCGGTATGGGGTCTGAAATCCCATACATCATTTCCATCGGCACACCAGAAGGGGGTTGTCCAGTCGTCCAGTAAATCGGGTAGCAGACTGTCGAGGATCGACGCGGCCAGGTTTTGCTGGTCGGTCATTTTTGTCGGGTAGAGGTGTTCGGCGCCCAGCGCGGACGAAAAGAAGCCGGAGAGGATTCGCGCCTGGCAAGCGGCGTCGATTTCCTGCGACTTGAGCTGAACGGCGGCCGGGAATTCCAGCCTCCAGGCGTGGGCTGCGACGTTGTAGCGCCAGGGAAAACTTTTGTACGTTGTCATTCCGGGAACGTCGCCTGTTTCCACGAATAGGCCTGAGTCCGATGCGGGGATATCTTCTAGATCGGCGTCTCCGTAAGACAGCAGCCATGTGCCGTCATGTGTGTAAAATTTCATTTGTAGATCACGGTTACATGAATTGTGGGGTTATGTATTGTGGCTTTTGTATTTGCCGTGAAGACCAGAGCGACATTGTGCTGGCCAGCCGCGACACGACGGGTCGCGGAGTGCACGGCATTGAGCCAGGACGTCGAGCCGCCGCCACCGTCAACTTCCACACCATCTAAATAAATCATGGTCGACACGTTTGTC
>BNUC01000165.1 GCA_025997075.1 Betaproteobacteria bacterium
ATCTGGGCTTGCTTGAAACTTAATCTGCCTTTTGATTCTTCCGCTCTCTTCAGCGAGGTTCATCTCAAAAATGCTTGACTTTTAACAGAGTATCTACGCCCCGCTGAGGAGTTGGGGGAGAGGGGGAAATACGATGGCCCTGCACTACAACCTTGTGTCGATAGCTGAAAAAATAAGGGAGATACCGGCCTGATACCAACTTGCTTTCAATAATATAAATATGGAGATATCTCCATGCTTTATCTTTAGATTCAGGTGGGTAGCCTCTATATCATCGAACGCAAATTGGTATGAGCTATTTTCTTTCCAATTTCAATGGAGTCAAACAGGTCAGGTCTAACTATCGGATTTCCTTATCATGACATGCGCTGCTGGTCGCAAGGCGGATTTTGCTACTTGGGCTGTACTGATCCGACGGTGACTTTTTTTCTTCGATCCGCCGTGTTTTTTCGTGGCTCCGTTCTTTGGGGCGCTGCCAGTCGGTCAGGATTCGAGCGCAACAACGATTGAATAGATCTCATTGCCCGACGCGGCAATGACTTCCGCCACGGTGCTCTGATCGAGTCCAAGGGTCGCGGCGGCATCGGCGACGGGGGTCACACGCGCATCAAGCGCGTCGAACGGGTCTGGCCTCGGCGACAAGGTCCTGGCAACGAACAGGACATCGCTCAGGGTTGCCGGCGGCATGGTTTTCCCGTACTGCCCCGAAGCCATGACGGCCTCGATAACCGGGCCGGGGAGCTTGAGTTCCTCCAGCACCCTGCGTGTGGCGCGTTCTCCCAGATCGTTGATTGTTTCCGCAAGCGCCGCCTGATTTTCCAACAGTTCCGGGTAATCAAGCACCAGCGCCATCAGGTAAAAACGTCCGAGATCATGCACGATACCGGCGAACATCGCTTCATCGGGACTCAACACGGTCATCTTTTTGGCAATGACGTAGGCCAGGGCCGCGACATTGACGCTGCGTTCCCAGAGACGGTTGGAAAGATCACGCGTACTTGCGTGGCGCAGCGACTGGCGCAACTGGTTCATCACCAGGACCATCGCCAGGGCCTTGATCGGGTCCATCCCGACACGCGCCACGGCCAGCCGCACATCGCGGATAACCTGGTTGGTCGGATTCATCACCACGGAATTGGCAAACCGGATCACCTTCGCCGACAACAACGGTTCGAAGATCACGATTTTGGCCAGCATCGCCAATCCGATATCGGGATTCTCCACGGCTTTGAGCACGCGCCGGCTCGCATCCAGACTGGTTGGAAAATTGAGTTCTCCCGTTTTCGCCTGGGCGAATGCTTTGCGGAATGCGCGGGAAGCGCGTTGGGTTACAGGGCTCACTCTTGACTCCTTCTTGATCTTCAGCATCACTTTACGCATTCTACTCACGCGGAAGCCTTTTGCACCCTACTCTGCCCCGGCACGGGGAAGACCCTGGACGCACAACAAAAAGGCGGCTCTCATCGCCCCTACCTGCGCCAGTCGTAGCGCCACGGAAGCGCAAGCATTCCCGCCTGCCCCAACCATTCCAGCGCAACCCGATCACCCCACTCGTCGTTCCTCTGCTCGATCTTCACCTCCTTCGCTCCGGCGCGGGCGTTTTTGAAGGCGACCGAGAGCATCAGTTTGATGCGGTTCAGTTGGTTGACTTCCGATGCGCCGGGGTCGTAGTCGAGGGCGACGATGTTGGCGTGCGGGTAGTTGTCTTTGATGGCCTTGATGACGCCCTTGCCGGTGATGTGGTTGGGCATACAGGCGAAGGGCTGCATACAGAGGATGTTGGGTACGCCTTCTTCGATCAGTTCGACCATTTCGCCGGTAAGGAACCAGCCTTCGCCGCTCTGGTTGCCGCGCGAGAGGAAGGGTTCGGCGTGGAAGGCGAGTCCGTCGATGGTGGGCGGCGGGGTGAAGCGCACGCTGGCGCTCAAGGCTTTTCGCATGTGTTTGCGGTAAAAATCCATCGCCTTGATGGCGGCGTTGCCCGCCAGGGCGGCGAATTTGCTGCGCGACAGGTAGCGGTGATTGAAGTCGTGGTCGTAGGCGCAGTAGAGCAGGAAGTCCATCAAGCCCGGCATGACGGCTTCGCCGCCTTCTTTTTCGATGATTTGCACGATGTCGTTGTTGGCGCCGGGATGGTATTTGACCAGAATTTCACCGACCAGACCGATGGGCGGTTTTTCGCGGGCGCTGATGTCCAGCGTGTCGAAATCCCGCACGATGCCGTAGAGGTTGTGCTTGAAGGTTCGGAAGCTGCCTTCAAACACCGCCGTCTTGCAGCGGGCTACCCATTTCTGGTAAAGGGCGTTGGCGGCGCCCGGCACTTTTTCGTAGGGGCGGGTGCGGAACAGCACGTTCATCAGGGTGTCGCCATAGACGAGGCACATCATCAGGCGGTGCAGCAGGGGCAGGGAGAGTTTGAAGCCTTCGCTCTTTTCGCCGCCGGCGGCGTTCAGGGAAATCACCGGCACTTCGGGGAAGCCGCTGTCGGCGAGTGCCTTGCGCAGATAACCGATGTAATTGGTGGCGCGACAGCCGCCGCCGGTTTGGGAAATCATCACCGCTGTCGTGGCGGGGTCGTAGTCGCCGGATTTCAGCGCCTCGACGAGTTGACCGACGACGATGATGGAGGGGAAACAGGCGTCGTTATTCACGAAGCGCAAGCCGGTATCGACGGCGGTAGCGCCGATGTCTTCCAGCACTTTGAGTTGATAGCCGCAGGCGCGGAATGCCGGTTCCATGAATTGAAAGTGCATGGGCGACATTTGCGGCGCGAGGATGGTGTGGGTGTCGCGCATGGCGCGGGTGAAGGGCACGCGCTTGTATTTGGGCGGGTGAAACTGGATGACCTGCGCGACGGTGTTGGATGGATTGGCGGGGCCGCAGCGTTTTTCCAGTGCCGCCTTGAGGGAACGGATGCGAATGCGCGCCGCGCCCAGGTTACTGCCTTCGTCGATTTTCAAGCCAGTGTAAATCTTGCCGCGCTGAGTCAAAATTTCCTGCACCTGATCGACAGCGATGGAATCCAGCCCGCAGCCAAAGGAATTCAGGTGGATGACATCCAGCGTTTTGGTCGTGGATGCCAGCGCCGCCGCGCGGTAGAGGCGGGCGTGGTAGGTCCATTGGTCGACCACGCGCAGCGGGTTTTCCAGCTTGCCGAGATGAGCGATGGAATCTTCGGTGAGCACCGCCATGCCAAGTGAAGTGATGATTTGCGGGATGCCGTGGTGAATGGCGGGGTCGATGTGGTAGGGACGACCGGCGAGGATGATGCCGTGCGCGTCGTTTTCTTCCAGCCATTGAATGACCTTTTCGCCCTGTTCCATCAACTCGGCTTTGACCTTTGCCTGTTCTTCCCACGCCTTTGCCAGCGCGTGGCGCAGGCTGGCAGGCGCGATGTCGGGGAAGACGCGGGCAAGCTGCCCGGCGAGTTTGTCGCGGTCTTCGAGCGACAGGAAGGGCTGAATCAGCGTGACATCGCTTTCCTTCAAAAAGTCGATATTGTTCTTGATGAGTTCGGGGTAGGAGGTGACGACCGGACAGTTGAAGTGGTTGTCGGCTTCCTGGAATTCCTTTTGTTCGTAAGGAATGCAGGGGTAAAAAATGGTTTTGACGCCCTGCTTGATGAGGTCGACGATGTGCCCGTGCACGAGCTTGGCGGGATAGCAGACGGTATCCGAGGGCAAAGTGTCCAAGCCCTGTTCCAGCAGTGCGCGG
Source organism: Betaproteobacteria bacterium (assembly GCA_025997075.1). GTDB lineage: Bacteria > Pseudomonadota > Gammaproteobacteria > Burkholderiales > Rhodocyclaceae > Propionivibrio. Next base: position 3,715 of record BNUC01000165.1, read on the forward strand.
GATGAGGGGGCGGAAAGCCGCACTTCGTAGCCGAGTTCCGTCAGAAAAGTGTGCCAGAGCGGGTAGTTCTCGAACATGTTCAAGGCGCGGGGCACGCCGATGACGCCACGTGGCGCGTTCTGGCGCGGCGCGTAATTGAATACGCGCTCATATTTCCAGGCGTAGAGATCGGGAAGATCGCTCGTCGTCCTGTTCTTGCCCAATCCACGTTCGCAGCGGTTGCCGGAAATGAATTTACGCCCGTCCGAGAAGCGGTTGACGGTCATGGCGCAGGTATTGGTACACTGCTTGCAGTGCGCCATTGAGTGCCTGACAGCAAAACTTTGCAGGACATCCGCTTGCAGCATCGTGCTCACTTCCTCTCCCTGCCAGCGTTCTTTTGCAATCAGCGCCGAGCCGAAGGCGCCCATCAGGCCGGCGATGTCGGGACGCACCGCCTCGCGTCCGGCGATGAGTTCAAAGGCGCGCAGCACGGAATCGTTATAAAAGGTGCCGCCCTGGACGATGATTTTGTCGCCCAGGTCTTCGGGACTTTTGATTTTGATGACCTTGATGAGCGCGTTTTTGATGACGGCATAAGACAAACCCGCCGAAATGTCCGCGACCGACGCGCCTTCTTTCTGCGCCTGTTTGACGCTGGAATTCATGAACACCGTGCAGCGCGAACCCAGATCGGCGGGCGCGTTTGATTCCAGCGCCGCGCGCGCGAATTCGGCAATCGGCGTTTCGACCGACTGGGCGAAGGTCTCCAGAAACGAGCCGCAGCCCGACGAGCAGGCTTCGTTCAACAGAATGTTGTCGATGACGCCATCCTTGACGCGCAGGCACTTCATATCCTGCCCGCCGATGTCGAGAATGAAATCGACGCCCGGCAAGAAGTGGTCTGCCGCCTTGTAGTGGGCGATGGTTTCCACTTCCGAAAAATCGAGTTTGAACGCCTCACGGATCAGCGCCTCGCCGTAGCCCGTCACCGACGAGGCGGCGATGCGCGCGCCTTGCGGCAGCCTGGCATAAATGTCGGCAAGAATGCCGCCCACGACCTTGATGGGGTTGCCCTCGTTGCTGCCGTAGAAGGTGTACAGCAATTCGTCGTTTTCGCTAATCAGCACCGCCTTGGTGGTGGTCGAACCGCCGTCGATGCCGAGAAACACCGCGCCGCGATAATCCGCGAGGTCGCGCCGTTTGACCTGCGCGCGCGCATGGCGCTCATTGAAGGCGCGGCGTTCTTCCGCATCCGCGAAGAAGGCGCGCTGCGTGCTCATGCCGACTTCGCGGGTCGTGGAGAGGCGGGCAAAGTCGTCCAGCACTTTGCTGAAGGGATGCGCGTCTGCCGCCTTGCCATGCAGCGCCGCGCCGATGGCGACGAATAATTCGCTGTTTTCGGTGATCACCTGATTTTCCGGGAGAATCGCCAGCGTTTCGATGAAGCGTTTTTTCAGTTCCGGCAAAAAGTTGAGCGGTCCCCCCAGAAAGGCGATATTGCCGCGAATCTTGCGCCCGCAAGCCAGCCCGCTGATGGTCTGGTGCGCGACCGCCTGCAACACCGACAGCGCGATGTCCTCACGCGCCACGCCTTCATTCAACAGCGGCTGCACATCGGTCTTGGCAAACACGCCGCAACGCGCGGCGATGGGGTAAATGTTTTTGGCGTTGCTTGCCAGTTCATTCAAACCGAGGGCATCGGTTTTCAGGAGCGTCGCCATCTGGTCGATAAACGCGCCGGTGCCGCCCGCGCAGGAACCATTCATGCGCTGTTCGACGCCGTGGGTGAAAAAGGTGATTTTGGCATCCTCGCCCCCCAGTTCGATGGCGACATCCGTCTGCGGCACGCGCACCTCGATGGCTTCGGTGCAGGCGATGACTTCCTGCACAAAGGGATAACCCAGCACTTCCGCCACGCCCACGCCGCCAGAGCCGGTAATCACCACGGCAACCTTGGCAAGCGGCGGCAACACGCCATTTTCCGCCAACATCGCCACATGCCGCGCTACGCTCGCCCGCACTTCGGAAAAATGGCGCACGTAAGCGCGTGACAGCAACTTGCCTCGTCCGTCGAGCAACACGACCTTGACGGTCGTAGAGCCGATGTCGATACCGATGCGGTACAGTTTTTCGTTCGTTTTCATGTTGGCCTTCCAGTATAAGTGATAATTCAAAATGAACACTGTTCATTAACTTGAGGCACAAGGTCGATGCGAGATTATTGAACAGTGTTTAGTTGGCTTTGTAGCACAATATTGAACGATGTTCAATACCCTGTTGGATTTATCGTCACTTGAGTTAGACTTGCGTCACTGGAAACCGGTAAAAAAGGCTTGGACATGGCGCGCAGGGGAGAACACAGCAGCGAGGAAATCCGCCAGATGGCGCTGGATGCCGCCGAGGCCATCGTGGCGCGCGAAGGCTACCCCGGTCTCTCCACCCGCAAGGTGGCTGCGGCCATCCGCTACACGGTGGGCACCCTCTATCTGGTGTTTAAAAATCTTGACGACCTGACTCTGCAAGTCAATGGCCGCACCCTCGACGCCCTCTATGACTGGCTGCGGGCACGCCAGGATGTCAATGGTGCGGGTAGCGATCCGGAACGGGCGATTCTCGTGCTGGCCAACGCCTACATCGCCTATGCCGAAACCGAAACGCCGCGCTGGTCGATGCTGTTCGAGTACGCCGTGCAGGAAAACGAGCAGCCGGAGTGGTATCTGCACAAGCTGGGACGGGTATTCGGCCTCGTCGAAGCGGCGCTCGCTCCCTTGAGCGAGGATGTCGTTGAAACCCAACGCATCGCCCGCGTGCTCTGGGCGAGCGTGCACGGCATCTGCCTGCTGAAAATCCGCCAACGCCTGATCCTCGCAGGCAATCAGGATGTCGAAACCATGACGCGCATGCTGGTAAGCAATTTTTTACGCGGACTGCGGCGGGTGCAGGATAATCAGGGATCAGGAATCAGAGGTCAGGGATCAAAACCGATCGGTGTTGATCCCTGATTCCTGATCCCTGATCCCGTAGGTTGGGTAAGCGAAGCGCAACCCGACAATCGTAAATAGGCGGCGCGTAGCGCCGGAAAATAAGTACCGTCGGGATGCGCCGCTTCGCGGCTTTCCCAACCTACGTATCAGAGGTCAGGAATCAAAACCGATCGGTGTTGATCCCTGATCCCTGTCATCTGATCCCTGTCCCCTGCGCCGCGTGCGTTTCAACCCATTCGCGCAGGGCGTTGTCCATGCGCGTCTGCCAGCCGCGCCCGGTCGCGCGGAAAGCCGCCAGCACGTCGGGGCTGTACCGTATCGCCACCTGCTCCTTTTTCGGGCGCTTGTTCGGGCCACGCGTGGGAATACGCCCTATCGTCACCCCATTTTGCTTCAGCGCCGCGCCCTCCCAATCGGCGGCCCGTGTCGCCGGACTGTCTTCGTCGTGCCGTATTGTTGTGGTCTAATTTCCTCGGACAGGAAGATAGGTGGAAAATCACCTATAGAGGAGAAGAAGATGAGCCAAACGAGAAGGGTCTTCGACGCGAGCTTCAAGTTGCAGGTTGTGCGGATGATCAAGG
>BNUC01000166.1 GCA_025997075.1 Betaproteobacteria bacterium
TCATCATTTGGGACGATTTACGCGCCGCACCAAGGTCGTCTCCCGAGAACAGCACATGGTTGATCTGACCTTGCGCATCTGGCATGCCGTCACGACAACTGAACTTTTTTCCACTCTCCAGAAAATTATATTATCTATATATTAGACAACACTCTCGCGTAATTCTTTTGTATCCGCTGGTTTTTGGCCCCGGTTTCGGCGAGGCGTTTTTCATAGGCCGGCAGGCGCTTTTCCAGCAGCGCGAGCACGGATTTTTCAGAGAGCGTCGCTTTCAGAATCCAGCCCGACAGATCGGTCGCCGCCATGCGCCCGAGTTCGGTGGCCGCATAGCGTCCCGCCTCGTTCTGGTGGCTCTTGTCGAAGGCGAGGTGCACGATCCGCTCCATGATCGCCTGGGACGCCTGCACCGCGTTATTTTGCGAAATGACCAGCGCCGCGCGGAATTGCGGGTCATAGGTATCGTTGCCGCCGGATTTGACGCCGGTAGTGCGCAAGCTGCCGCCGTTGTACAACGACTTCAAGCCGTCCCAGGCGAACTGCTGCCGGGGACGGCCGCGCGCGCCGTCGGTCTCCTCGCGGTCGGACTCGATCAGCACCACCGGCAGGTTGGAAAACTGCGCCATCGTGCGCAGAAAGCCGACCGATGACGCCTTCATCGGGTCGAAACCCTCGTAAGCGCCGCGGCCCAGAAGTTTCCACAGCGTTTCCAGTAGCGTCGTCTTGCCCGAGCCAGGTTCGCCGACGATTTCAAGGAAGGGCCAGGACTCGAAGCGATCGCGGATCTGCTCGGCAAAGAGCACGCCAAGCCAGTAGCCGAGCGCGATCACGCCCTTGTCGCCAAAGGCCAGGTGGAACTTGCCGAACCAGCCGCGCGCCGGCGGGTCTTGCGAGATCGTCAGGATTTTGCCGCGCGACAGCGAGCGGATCGAGATTTTGCCGAGCTCGAAATAATCGTCGGCGTTCGGCTCGATCTTCTTGCCGTCCCTGATGGCCAGATCGTTGAAGATATAAGCCTTGTGCGGCAGGCTGTAGCCCAGATAGTCGATGGTCTCGACCCGTTTTATATTGTAGGTCCAGTGCTCGACCACCCGGTCGAGCTGGCCGCCGTTGCCCGTCCACACCGCGCCGGGAAAAGACAGCAGGCGCTTCTTGAATTCCGAGGACGCCGAGAGTTGCGCCGGGGTGAAGGTATCCTTGATCGCCGCGCCGTCGTGCGGGAACTCCACCCGGAAGTAGTACCAGGATTCATTCGTGACCGGGTTGGCGAGGTAGTAGAGCGGTTTCGGCAGGCAGTTGCAGATGCCACTGACGGTCTGATGATCCCTGAGCGCCTGCGCTTCCGCCTCGTCCAGGGAGAGGCCGGACTCCTCGGCTTCGCGCGTCGCCTTCGAGAATTTCTCGGCGTCGAGCTTGGCCCAGTACAGGCGTTTGGCGAAGTCGAAGGGGAACGAATACTGGCGATTCTGCTGCCAGAGCAGAGCGGCTTTTTCCGCCGCGCTCTTGGCCAGCAGGATTTTCCCGGCGTGGCGGTAGCCGGCGATGTCGTCCGGTTTCAGGCGGTCGCGCTGGTGGAGGTCGTTCCAGTCGAGTTTCCCTTTGCCGCCGTCCGGGGGCAGCGCGGCGCTGGCCTCCCAACCCTCCTGGCGGCTCCTTTCAGCGTGCTTCCAAATATATTTGCGTCCCGCCTCGTCGTTGTCGAGCGCCCAGACCAGCGCCGGGCGGCGGCGCCCTTCGGCGGCGCAGCGTGCGGCCAGCGTGTCGAGCGCCGTCGAAGGGTAATTGACGCAGGACAGGATCGACACCGCCGCCACGCCATTGTGCAAGAGCGCGATCGCGTCAAATATTCCTTCAACAATCCAGATTTCTTCTAAACCCGCGGGCGAGACACCCGCGCTCCCAGGTATCGCCGCCTTGGATACCTGATCCCTGACCTCTGATCCCTGACCCCACCACAAGCCCTTGTATGAGCCGATGAAGCGCGCCTTTTGGCTGCCGAAGCGTTCCGGCCGGTCGATGAAGCGCTCCCACGCCGAATCGCCGCCGAGCGAGAAGCGTACCGTCGCCGTGCCCTCGCGCCGCTCGTGATCGTAATACGATTCCTGTGTGTACCAGCCGCTGATCCGCGCGAGGTCAAAGCCGCGCCCCTCGCGCAGGTAGGCGTCGGCGCTGGCATTTGGGCTTTTCGGTTGCGCCGGGAAATTTTTGCTCCAGTCATTGAACAGGTCGGGGTAAATTTCTTTGACATGGATTTCCGTGGCGCACTTGTTCATCCGGCCGCAGCACAGCACCCACGGGTGTTCCCGTGAGGCGTAAAGCTCTTTTTTGCCGCAGGTGGGGCAAATCCCCTGCTGGAGAAAATCGCCGTTTTCCTTGAAGGAAAAATCGCGCAGCAGCAGGGGCAGTATTTTTTCGGCAATCATGTTTTTTTTCAGGTATCAGGGATCAGGGATCAACACCCGGCCCTCACCCCCGCCCCTCTCCCGCAAGCGGGAGAGGGGCGCTTATTGCCCTCTCCCCCTCCGGGGGAGAGTTGGAGAGAGGGTGGGTTTTGATCCCTGACATCGGATCCCTGATCCCTGGAAGGGAAAGCTGCTTGTCGTTATCGTCCGCGCCCGTCCGCGCGCGCGTCGAAGGGTGGAGGTAAACGTCCGGGTTCGGGGTGAGCGGAGGAACCACCGTATCTGTCCCTGAAGCAATGATTTTCCAGGCATGGAAGCACTTGACGTTCTGGCATTGCGCGTAGGCTTCCTTCGTCAAACGCGTCAGCCAGCGCGAGGTTCTGATTGTGGCGTCCTGCCCGCAATGCGGGCAGATCATCCGCAGGCCGCCGTTCTTTTCCGGTTTGGCCCCGCGTTCCGGCCAGATAGTGCGGTCTGTCATGATCAGGCGCCAGAGGACAGAGGACAGAAGACAGTAGGGTATACGTCGCTGCACTCCGTGGTGGATAAAACCGTGCCCTGTTCAGGCGCGGATGGTTTTGCGTAACTCATGCTGACTGTCCTCTGTCTTCTGTCCTCAGGCCCCGCCCATTCGATGAGATGCCCGACAAACCCGAAATCGCATTGGGCGCCGAAAAAATTGAAAAACTCGTTTTCGTCAGGAAAACCATCGGCCACCGCAAGATCGCTGACTTCTCTGTCGGATAATTTCCGCCACATTTCGCCCTCTGTGATTGCGACGGCATGGCGCAGGGGATAGATATTGATCGGCGTCACTTTCGTGCAGACGGTCTCCATGATCCGCCGGCAAAAAGCCGTCCTCTGACCGACAAAAAGGTAAAGACGTTCGCCGACATGGGGTGGACGGCGTTTCCCAAGGCGTCGTATCGTCTGGCGTTTCTTGCCGCTGACGATGTCGGCTTCAAACTTCTTTTTAAAGTTATACGCAGTCATCATTCAATCCCCTGGTCCAGAAGACAGAGAACTGATGCTCGATGCCAGAGTGCTTGCGGCGGCTTTGCCGCCGGTAACTGAACTGTCTTCCGTCTTCTGTCTTCTGTCCTCTGGTCCGAAGTGTTCCAGATGAATGACGACTTCCGACGTAACGATCTTGCCAAACGAGTGATTCAGAAACAGCCGAAACCCGCTTTCCGTATCGAGTTTTGCCTCCTTCAATTCCGCGATGGAAGCGATGATTTCCTGCCATGACTCCGCAGGCAGATGAACATGCAGAATGAAGTGCGCGGAAGGCGTCATGGCATAATCCTCGACATGCCAGATGACTTGCTCGAAGACGCGCAGATTCCGCGCCAACAGAGTGCTCATGAGGGTATCGAGGACCCCCATCTGCTGCTGCACGCCGGGGTCGTAAAACAGAGTGAGTTTTTTCTGAACTTGCCGCTCGATCTCGGCGCGGACGTGGTCGGCGAGGGTTTCATGACTCATGACATTCATGACGTTCTCCTAAGCGATCCGATAGGTTTTGACCTGGCCGGTCAGCGAGTGGCGCTTCTGGCGCAATGACAGCAGCTTTTTGGCGCGCGCTTCCCGCAGTTCAATGAGCCGCGCCTGTTCGGCGGGCGTCTCGGCGTGGATGGCCCAGGTTTCGACAAGCTCCATTTCAGCCACGGCGATGCGCATGTCGATGAGGAGGCGTAACAGGGTACGGATCATGCCATTCTCCTACCAGAGGACAGAGGACTGAGGACAGAAGACAGTAATTCTTGCGGGCACGTAGCGCCCGGTAACTGACTGTCCTCTGTCTTCCGTCTTCTGTCCTCTGGAATGCAGACCTTTTCCACAAAGCGGCGGATGGCGGCGGGCGATGAGCATTTGCCGATGTAGATGGCTCTTTGCTCCGGGTTCGGGTGCTTGCGGTAAAGAATCCAGATCAGCCCGCGCTGCCCGTGTTTTTCGACGATGAAACAGCCGTAATCGAGAGCGATTTGCCGGGCTTCCTTGAGTTGCTGGAGAGGGGAGTGGAGGCGGGTCATGGCGCTATGCTCCAGAAGACAGAGGACGGAGGACAGAGGACTGTTTAGTTTCCAGGCGCTTTGCGCCCGCTGATTCCTGATCTCTGATCCCTGATTCCTGAGCGGCGTAGTGCTCGCGGATGATCAGCGCCGCTTGGGCGGACAGCGAGCGCATGTTGTTGCGGGCGTCGATCAGGAAAGATTTCAGGATTTCTTCCGGCAAGGCCACCTGGATGCGGGGCCGGGCCGCGCCTTTGGGAACGCGGCGCGATTGTGGAATGTGCGTCATTGTGTATCATCCTGTTTGTGTATCATGGCGATTCATTATTGTTAGTTTTTTCTTACATGTCAACAATTTTTGTCTGTATTTTCTAACATGCCAAACAATAGGCTCAAGGAAGAACGAAAAAGGTTGGGTGCAAGCCAGCAGGATTGGGCTGAACTTTTAGCTGTTACAAGACAGACCATTGCTGAATGGGAAGCCGGGAACTCGGCACCAGATACAGTGCAGCTTGGCGTTCTTGCCAAGTCAGGTGTCGACGCGCTCTACGTTGTCACCGGTCAACGGTCGGCGGGAAATGTGACGCCGAAGGAAACAACGCTACTGGATAATTTCCGGAACAGTTCGGAGACTGGGCAGGACGCCATCCTGCGAACAGCGTTTGCGCTGGCGGAACAGAAAATAAAGGGGGTGTCGGCGTAACGCCCGTCCTTATTCGACTCATCCACCGGAAGCATCAAAATGCCCTATTCCGAAGAATACCTTGACCGCCGCCGCAAGGTCAGCAAAGCCGCCCAGAATCTTGCGGGAATCTCCGCGGGCATCACGGTGGATGGAAGTCTCAACGATGCGGAAATCCACTATCTGAAAACCTGGCTGCTCGAACATCGGGCGGTCATGAATGAATGGCCGATCAATCAGTTAGCCCGGCGCATGGAAAAGGTCTTGCGGGATAACACGATCACGGAAGAATCCCGCGCTGACCTGCTCTCGTTCCTGCAATCTTTTTCAGGCAACTATTATTTGGAAACTGGCGCGGCCGCGCCGGAAGCGGCTTTTACCGGCATCCCCTTCGATGACGATAAACCCATTGTCTTTGTGCTGGGAGAAAAGAAAAAGCCCTGCTGCTATTGTTTGACCGGGAAATTCGCTTACGGCAACCGGAAAAAATGTGAACAGGCGGTGATCGACCTGGGCGGGCGCATCGTCCCCAAGGACATATCGCTTGAGGTGGACTATCTGGTGGTGGGGTCGGCAGGCGTGACTTCGAGCTGGAAAAATGAAACTTACGGCCGAAAAATCGAAAAGGCGATCGAATATCGGGAAGCCTCGAATCTGCGCCGTGAGGCCCGCGCGCGCGAGAATTTGAAACAGGTCGAGCGTTTGAAACCTTTGATCATTTCCGAGGAAGCCTGGGTCAAAGCCATCCAGAGTCGCACGGAAAGGCCACAGAACATCGATGATCCCGTAGCGTATTTTTCCGCTTGGCGCTACGCCATCACCCCACATCATTACGGAATTTTTGGCTTTGAAATCGATCCGGAAACCTCCTGCTGGCTGGCGCCTGACCCTCTGAAGCTCGATATTCAGGAAGGCTATATTTTTTATCGGCGCGGTTCAAACGACACGGAGTACATGCAAATCGCGTCGATTGAAGACGACATACTGAATGTCCAGTTTGGCGTCACCGGTCAGCCCGCGCAACGTATCGAACCGATGACGCGGACGCTTTTACGACTTCGCCTGGAAACAGGGCAGTAGCGTGATTTCGGAAGAGGAATTCAAGGCTCGGGTGTAACCGGGAAACAAAATGAAACGGATGCTTTTCCTTCTCCCGATCTTCCTCTTCCTCAGCCTCCCGGCCTTCGCCAACGGACGCCAACCCTGCGACCGGGGTGCGGGCGGCGTTTCGCATTGTTCCGGCACGAAATTCGTTTGTAATAACGGAAAAATCAGCGGCTCGAAACGGACATGTGATCCGAGTGTTTACGGAACAGGCGAGAAAGCCGCGAAAAAGAAGGTGGGAAAGCCTTTACTGCCTGATTCCAAGTAGGTGCGAAAAATATTTTCGCACCTACATCACATCCTCACCTGTGTTCGCTCCTCCGCCCGCCCCCTCCTCAAACAGCCGCAGCTCCATCTCCACCTCGCTCACATAACCGCTGTTCGAGAGCCGGTGCGTGACCCGGGTGATCAGCCAGTCCGAGCCGTCGATTTCCGGTTTCCAGCCGATCACGTTGGCCGGAAGTTCCGGGATCAGTTCCGGGCGGCCGTGGGCGAGCGAGAGGGTGAAGGTGGCGACGCCGCGGGCGATTTTATCGAGCGCCGATTGCGCGGCTTTGTGGGCGTCGTCCTTGTTCGGGAAGGTATGGCGCAGGGTTTTTATCGTGTCGGGCATGTCGGTCACGCTTTTGTTCGCGGTTTTGTTCCTGCGCCATTCCGTTTCCGAGATACGCACGATCACCTCGCCTTTTTCGCGCCGCGCCGTGTCGTAGTAGCAGGCTTTGACCTGGCCCGAATGCTCCCGGTCGGCGAAGTTGAAGCGGTGCGAATCGCCATCGCCGCGGCGGAGGGTGACGCCGCCGAGCGGCTGCCCCATCACCGATTGCCCCGTGCCGATTTTGTAGAACAGCAGCCTGCCGGATTTGACGGTCGCCAGCGCGTCGAAGCGTTGCGACAGCCGGGTTAAAAAGCTGGCGTCGGATTCGCCGGTCTGGTCGATGTGCGCGACCGTCAAATCCGGCAGGCTGCCCCATCACCGATTGCCCCGTGCCGATTTTGTAGAACAGCAGCCTGCCGGAT
>BNUC01000167.1 GCA_025997075.1 Betaproteobacteria bacterium
ACGTTTAGCCATGCCAACTACACTAAATAATAAATCGCTATCTGTCAAGTCTATTTAGTGACTACAAATAAGCACTGAAATATCCACTATTCCTACCCTCAATCCTAAGAACGACGGGCTTTTATCTCCTTGATTTATGATTGTGTCCTTGGAACTTCAGTTTAGATTCAGGTGGGTAGCCTCAATATCATCGAACGCAAATTGGTATAAAACGTAAAATGCCCTAAACCGTCAAATCAATCTGCTGGATGCTGCCGATGCCGCCGCTTTCCTGGAGAAAGACACCGCTCGAACGGACCAGGCCTTGCAGATTGTTGTTTTCGTCCTTGATGGCGAAAGGCGTGGCCACGCTGACCAGGCTGATCGCGCCGACGTCCGCTTCCTTGAGCGAGCGCAGGATGTCGGCGCCCGCGCTGTCCCGGGTCCATAACGACAATTGCGCGTAAGCCGCGTCGTTTTCGTCGATCCAGCCGTTGTGGTCGTCATCGAGCGCGGCCAGTTCGGCGAATCCGTTGCCCGTCAGCGCGCCGAACAATTCGGAGCCATCGTTGATCACGCCGTCGGCGTTGCGGTCGAAAGACAGGAAGCCGCTGCCGCCGGCCAGGAAATTGATCTGCTCGCTGGCAGTCCCGTCGGCATCGAGGTCGAAGGCAAAACGCTGGTCAGTGAGTTGCGCTGCGTTGCCGGAAAAATTGATCACCAGCGGATCGGTCGTCGCGTGGGCAGGCGTAGCAGCGTCCCCCAGGCGCAAGCTGATGTCGGATTCCATGTAATAGCTGCGCGACATGGATAGGGAAAGATTGAAGTCGATGCTCTTTCCGTCCGCCGTGTGCACCACGCCGCTGGCGGAGAACAAGGTCTGTTCGCTTTCCGCATAGGTTTCGTGACGCTCGTATTCGACGCCATAACCGGCGTTGGACGGCCACGCCGGGGCCGGCGTCGATGCCGGCGTTGGTTCGCCCGGCGCTTTCAACTGCCCGGCGTCAAAGACCTTGAATTCCTTGCCGGTCAATTTGGACAGCAAAATGCGGATCATCAGCAGTCTGGAATCCTCGGCGCCGGGAGCTTTGCCAAGCGACGCGCTTTCCTCGGCCTGGGCGGCGCGTCCGGCATTGGAGAGGCTTACCAGATCGGACTTCGCGCTGGGCAACGCCTCCGCGCCCCGGCCTTCGCGGCCTTCAAAGTCCGGCCGGCAATCGCCGACCCACCCGCGCAGGGATTCCGTCACTTCACGGTATTGCTGCTGACTGTGCTTCGCTTCGAGTTGCAGCGATGAACTGGCGATTATCATGATGCCGCCCTCTCCAAAATCTTTCCGTTTATGAATGGAAGATGAGCCGTGGGCAATGCGTGTGGCGCGGCAAGGCAAAGCCGGGCATGGTCACGTCACTGGCGGTTTCGAACTGCAGAAGGGATAACGGAAAGAAAAGTGGAATCTTGAGAGGTATTCGCTGGACCATTGGGGAGAACGGAAGGCGGGGTTGCAGGGCGCAAAAGCGAAGCGTCTTGCGCCCTACAAACCCCAGCCTCGCAGATGCCGCAGAACCAGCGCCTCCAGCGCGTGAATCCAGTCCTCGCTTTCGTTCAGGCAAGGGATAGGAAAATACTCCTTGCCGCCGGCCTGTAAAAAGGTGGATTTGCCCTTGATGGCGATTTCTTCGAGCGTTTCCAGGCAGTCGGCGGGAAATCCGGGGCACAGCACATCCACGCGCCGTACCCCCTGCCGGGCGAGACTTTCGAGCGTCACGGAGGTGTAGGGCCGCAACCATCGTTTGGCGCCGAAACGCGACTGGAAGCAGACGGCGCAGGTCTTTTCGTCGAGATTCAGGGCGTGCGCCAGCAACCGGGCCGTACTCAGGCATTCGTCGCGGTACGGGTCGCCCCGATTGACGGCTTTTTCCGGAATACCGTGAAAGCTCATGACCAGACGATAGTCCGATTCCAGGTGTTCCGGTTGCCCCTGCGCTACCCAATGCCGGCGGACACTCGCGGCGAGCGCCGCGATGTAGCCCGGTTCAGCGGCAAAACCGCTCACCTTGCGTAGTTCCGGCGGATTGCGCGCCGCGCCCACCCAGCGGAAAGCGGCGTCGAAGGCGCTGGCGGTAGTACCGGCGGAATATTGCGGATAGAGCGGCAACAACAGGATGCGTGTGCATCCCTCGGCCGCGAGCCGGGTCAACACGGACGGAATCGACGGCTGGCCGTAGCGCATCGCGTAATCGACGCGTAGATTGTGCCCCGAGTGGCCGAGAAAGCCACGCAGCAGTTTGGCCTGCTTTTCCGTATGCACTTTGAGCGGCGAACCTTCGGGCGTCCAGATGGCGGCATAGCGCTCGGCGGATTTGCGTGGGCGGGTATTGAGCACGAGGCCATGAAGGATGGGCCACCAGAGGATTCGCGGGGTATCTACGACCCGTGGATCAGACAGGAATTCCTTGAGGTAGCGGCGAACAGCCGGCGCGGTCGGCGCCTCGGGCGTGCCGAGATTGATCAGCAATACAGCCGACTGGCCGGCTTTTTCAGGGCTGGGCATGAATATTATCTGTCACGGCGAAGCATATGCTCCCCTCCCCCACGAGGGGGGGGGAATGAAATTTGAATGTTGGGGTTCGTTCCACTCACCCCAACCCATGCAAACAGGCGGCGAGAACAGCATCAGGAGTTAGCCTGATAGTTCAACGCCGAGGAGAGCAACTTGGCCGTGATGTCGACGAGCGGGATGACGCGCTCATAGGCCATTCGCGTCGGCCCGATCACGCCGACGGTGCCGACGATCTGGCCGTCGACTTTGTAGGGCGCGGTGACCACGCTGCATTCGTCGAGCGGCGCGAGCCCGGTTTCGCCGCCGATATAAATCTGGATGCCGTCAGCCCGGTACGACAGGTCGAGTAGTTGCATGAGCACGGTGCGCTGCTCGAAAAGATCGAACAGTTCGCGCAGACGCTTCATGTTGGAGGACAGTTCCTCGACTTCCAGCAGGTTGCGCTCGCCCGAAATGACGTACTGGTCATTTTCCTGATTCAGCGCCTCGTCGCCGGCCGCCAGGGCTGCGGCCATGAGGGTTTGCAGATCGCCGCGCAGCTTGAGCAGATCTTCCTTGACGCGGTTGCGAATCTGTTCGAAGTCGTGGTCGGCAAAATACTGGTTCAGATAATTGGTGGCGACGACCAGCTCCGAGGCGGAGTAAGGGCGCTCGGTAAACAGAATACGGTTCTGCACGTCGCCATCCGCAGTGACCAGAATCAGCAGGATGCGTTTTTCCGACAGGCTGACGAACTCCATCTGCCGGATGCGCTGCGTCTTGCGCCGTGGCGTGAAGACAATGCCGGCGAAATGGGTGAAGCCGGAAAGCAGTTGCGAGGCGCTGCTGATCAGTTCCTTCGGCTGCGAGGGATGCAGACGCCCCTCGATGGCGTGAATCTTTTCGCTCTCCAGCGGCTGCATGGTCAGCAGGCTGTCGACGAAGAAACGATAGCCTCGCGGCGTCGGTATCCGGCCGGCCGAGGTGTGCGGGCTGGCAATGAAGCCCAGGTCTTCCAGATCGGCCATCACGTTGCGCACGGTGGCCGCCGACAGGTCCAGCCCCGAGTATTTGGAAAGCGAGCGCGAACCCACCGGCTGCCCGTCCGCGACATAGCGTTCGATCAGGGTTTTGAGCAGGGTGCGGGAGCGTTCATCTAGCATGGGGCTGATTCTACTAAAAAAACTGCCCTACCTCCCAACCTCCTTTCCCGAGGGAAGGAGGTGATTGTTGCTCGCTACGCTCGTTTAACACGGGGTGCTTTGGGCACAGGCGGCGCCCCCGGCGCGGACAGCCATGAGTAGCGACCGAAGACAGAACGGAAGAATGGAATGGCTGCGATCACGCTTTTCGATTTGTGTGGTTTAATTCCGTTCCATGACTGCCTCCCCTCTTCCTCCCTGCCCGGATTGCGAGTTTCCTCTTCGGACGATCGCGCTGATTGGCAAATATCAAAGCCGAGAAATCGCGGAATCGTTGTGGTTGCTGGCGGGAAATCTCCATGACCGTGGAGTCAAGGTGCTGATCGAGGAAGCGACCGCTAACTTTTCCGCTGCGCCCGTCGATCCGCCTGTCTGGACACGTTGCGGATACGCGGAGATCGGCAGGCTGGCCGATGCCGCGATCGTGCTTGGCGGCGATGGGACGATGCTCAACGCGGCCCGCCATCTGGCGCGCCATCATGTGCCGCTGGTCGGGGTCAATCAGGGGCGTCTGGGTTTCATGACCGATATCGCCAGGGCGGACATGCTGACCTGCATGGATGACTTGCTGGCCGGCAAATTCACCGCCGAGAACCGTTTGCTGTTGTCCGGGGAAATCGTGCGTGACGGTCAGGTGATCGCTTCCAATCTGGCGCTCAACGAAATCGTGGTCGACAAGGGGGCGATCGGCCGCCTGACCGATTTCGATATGTTTGTCGATGGCGAGTTCCTCTACAACCTGCGGGCGGACGGGGTCATCGTGTCGACGCCGACCGGCTCCACGGCGTATTCGCTGGCCGCCAACGGACCCATCCTGCATCCGCAGGTCACCGGCATCGCGCTGGTGCCGCTTTGCCCGCATTCGCTGACCAATCGACCGGTGCTGGTCGGCGACCGTAACGCGATTGAAATCCGCCTTGTGCGCTCCGACGATTCGAGGGTGCACTTCGACGGTCAGGTCACTTTCGACATCAAGCACGGCGATGCGGTGCGCATCCGGCGTTCGGAAGATTCCGTGTGTTTTCTGCATCCTCCCGGCTACAGTTATTTCGCCATGCTGCGCGAAAAACTGCACTGGAGCCGGCAACCGACGACCCGCTGACATGCTGCAAGGTCTGACGATACGCGATTTCGTCCTGGTCGACCGGCTGGAGCTGGAGTTCGCCGGGGGATTCGGCGTCCTGACCGGCGAAACCGGCGCGGGCAAGTCGATCCTGGTCGACGCCCTGGCCTTCGTTCTGGGAGAACGGGCCGATGCCGGCTTGATCCGCGCCGGCTGTGAACGCGCCGATGTTTCGGCCGGGTTCGCGCTGGACGACGCCCCCGGCGTATCTGCCTGGTTGCGTGAAAATGACCTGGATCGCGACCTGGAAGCGGGCGATGGATTGCTGTTGCGCCGCGTACTCGACGCGAGCGGGCGTTCCCGCGCCTATCTCAACGGTTCGCCGGCGACCGTGCGCCAGGTGCGCGAAGTGGCCGAATTGCTGGTCGACATTCACGGTCAGCACGCACACCAGTCCTTGCTGCGCGCGGACGCCCAGCGCCTGCTGCTTGACGCGCACGCGCATCTGTCCGATCTGGCGGCGCAAGTGGCGGCCGCCTGGCGTCAGTGGCGCGAGGCGAAAACCCTGCTGGAGTCGGCCTCGGAAGGCGCCGAGGCGCGCGCGCAGGAGCGCGATCAGCTCACCTGGCAGGTGCGCGAACTCGAAACGCTGTGTTTTTCCGCCGGAGAATGGGAAAACCTTGATGTCGAACACAAGCGGCTCTCGCATGCGGCAAGTCTGGTGGAAGGCACGCGCCTTTCCCTGGCCGCGCTCTCCGAGGACGATTCATCGTGCGAGACGCAACTCGAAGCGGCCCTAACGCGGCTGCAAAATCTGGCGGAATTCGATCCGGCGCTGGCCGGAATCACTCCGCTGCTGCAATCGGCGCAGGCCGAACTGAGCGAAGCCATTTCCACGCTGCACCGCTACGCCGAGCGTCTGGAACTCGACCCGGACCGCCTGGGTGAAATTGAGCAACGCCTCGAAGCGGTTCTGTCCTGCGCGCGCAAATATCGCGCGCGTCCGGAGGAATTGCCCGGTTTGCTGGAACACTGGCGGGAGCGCCTGTCGGCGCTGGCCGAGGCCTCCGACACGGTGGCGCTGGAGGCGCGCGTCAACACGGCCCGCCAAGAGTACGAAACGCTGGCGATGAAGCTCTCTGCCGCGCGCGCCAGGGCGGCGAAACAGCTTGGCGACAAGGTCAGCCAGATGATGCAACAGTTAGCGCTCGGCGGTGGGCGCTTTGAAATCGCCCTGACGCCGGTCGCGGAAGGCGGAGCGTTCGGGCTGGAACAGATTGAGTTTCGCATCGCCGGACTCGCCGGGAGCGAATCGCGCGCTCTGGCCAAAGTCGCTTCGGGCGGTGAAATCTCGCGCATCAGCCTCGCCATCCAGGTCGTCACCAGTCAGGCCGCCAGCGTTCCGACGCTGATTTTCGATGAAGTCGATGTAGGCATCGGCGGCGGCGTGGCCGAGGTCGTGGGTCGTCTGCTGCGCGAACTCGGCAATGAACGGCAGGTGTTGTGCGTCACTCACCTGCCCCAGGTCGCGGCGCGCGCCAACTGGCAATGGCAGGTCTCCAAGAACACCCAGGACGGCGAAGTAAAAAGTTGCGTCGTGGCGCTGGACGAGTCCGGGCGCGTCGAGGAAGTCGCGCGCATGCTCGGCGGCGTAAAAATCACCGCGATCACGCGGCAACACGCGAGAGAGATGCTGGGGCTGGGGTAATCGTGGGCTGTCCCCAATTCTGCTCAGCCTGATACAGCGACGATTTCAGCGCATCATTGATCAAGGTCTGGTAGCCGCGTGCTCCAGACAGGCGCTTGAAGTGATCCACCAGTGCGGCATCAAGATACAGGGTAACGCGCTGTTTCGATGGTGGAACCACCTTGCCATTCACACGTTCGCGCAAGATCAGCTTGCCTGAATCAATGTCCGATTGGATAATCGGCACATCGTCAGCGAAGGTTGCTGTAGTAGATTTTTTGCTCATTCCGATCCGCCTTCCACATTGATATAGAGCGGATTTCGTCATCCGTCTCTTTAGTGATCACAACCTCCCTGCGCAACATGCCCATGGTGACGAATCGCTGTTCGCCATGGTCGAAACGATTATCTTCACGTGGATTGAAACTGTCCGGTCAGGGTCTGAAGTATCAGGGAAAAAGTAACTGGATCAGGTGGGGCGGAACATTCGCCAGGGTAAGACGAGGACGGCGGAGCATGAGGACAATCCATCTGAATGACAGAAATCTGTAATCATGGAAAACGTGGTCTGAAAATCATCTAGCCTGCCTCCCGCCGCCGAGAGGCGGAAGGGTTAAAGTGAGTTTGCAAACAAGCTTTAACCGACAGGAGGCAAAGATGAAATATAGCGGAATTGACCTGCATTCGAA
>BNUC01000168.1 GCA_025997075.1 Betaproteobacteria bacterium
GGGGCGTTGTTCTTGTTCCAGGTCGATTTGAACTGGTGAGTCCAGCCGCGCGGAAGCGCGATGGACAGCGCGGGAAGGCCGACCTGTTGATCCATCACCTGTATCGTCTGGAGGCCCGCCGCCGGCTGCTGGGCGTCCGCCACGCCGCAGGCGAGCAGGCAGGCGGAAAGCGCGAGGACGGCGAGCGCCGGGCGCGGACTGGCATTTCGTTCGGAATCGCTGGTTTTCATGTGAAGCTCCTCTTTGTTTCAAGATTCAAATCGGCCGATTTCGCCGGGCGTCCGGTGCGCAAGGCGGCCTATTGCGGCAGTTGCTGCATCTGCGGGAACTGCTGTTGCGGGTACTGTTGCGGCATTTGCTGCGGGTATTGCTGAGGCATCTGCTGCGGGTATTGCGGCGTCTGCGGGAACTGCTGTTGCGGCATCTGTTGCGGGTATTGCTGTTGCGGCAGATCGCCCATCTTCCGGTAGGTGATCGAGGCGCCGCCGTTCGGCATGGACAGGGTGAAGGATTGGCCGTCGGGTCCGGCCTGGAAGTTGTAGCGCATCTGCTGCCCCGCGCCCTGTCCCTGCATGACCTGCGTGACCATCTCGTTGCCGTTGATCGCGTAGGTGCCGCCCTCCGTCGCCTGGCCGTTGGCCGAGATGACGTAAAAATTGCCCTGGAACATCGCGGAAATCACGTTGTTCGCCATCCACATGCCCTCCAGCGGGCCGGGAGACATTTGCGGCATCGGCTGCATCGGCTGTTGGGGCATCGGCTGCGGGAATTGCTGCGGCGTTTGCGGAAATTGTTGCGGCGTCTGCGGAAACTGTTGTGGCGTTTGCGGAAATTGCTGCGACGTCTGCGGCACGGGCTGCGTCGGCAGTTGCGGCGGAGTATCGAAGGAAATCGTTCCGGGAGCGTCGAATTGAGGATCATCCTTCACGTTCAACGCCGTGGCGACGACCAGCGCCAGGAAAGCCAGACAGGGAAATCCAATGGCGCCCAACTTGCCCGAAAAGAATTCCGGCAGCCCGCCCCAGAAGCGTTCCCCTTTCACGCGGAGGCGGTAATAATCGTAGTTCGCCAGCGAGGAGCAGGCCGCCGCCGCGGGAAGGTAATAGATCACGGAAGGCCATCCCCTGCCAATGGCAAATTCCGCCAGGGAAAGCGC
This sequence comes from Betaproteobacteria bacterium, assembly GCA_025997075.1. Lineage (GTDB taxonomy): Bacteria > Pseudomonadota > Gammaproteobacteria > Burkholderiales > Rhodocyclaceae > Propionivibrio. The sequence continues at coordinate 1,157 of BNUC01000168.1, forward strand.
GACGCCCCAGGTCCACATGACACCGAGCAGAAAGGCGCCCTTCAGCCACATTTTCTTGCAGAAATAATAGATCGGGCCAAAGACGATGCCCCAGATGTTGAAACCGACCCGGAGTCTTTCCCTATAAGTCAGCAACTTGTAGCTGCCCAGGTAGGCCTTCAGGCTCTCTCCGGTCCCCGTCCTTTCCAGGATTTCAAACCGGCGCTCCCAAGACTTGCCGACTTCGGCGGAATCTTGCGTTTCAGACATGAGTATTCACCTTTCACATTCAATCGGAGCGCTTGTCATCCGCGCGCCATGAGCTTCATTTCCGGTCCCGTCACCATTGCTGCGGCGTCTGCTGCATTTGCGGGTACGGCTGCGGCGGCATCGGCTGCGGATATTGCTGCGGCGTCGGCTGAGGGAATGGCTGTGGCGGCATTTGTTGAGGCACGGCCTGCGGGTAGGGCTGCTGCGGCAGGTCTCCCATCTTCTGATAGGTGATCGAGCCGCTACCGTTCTGCATGGTCAGGGTAAAGGATCTGCCGTCGGGTCCGGGCTGAAAGTTGTAGCGCGTCTGTTGCCCCGCGCCCTGTCCCTGCATGACCTGCGTAATCATCTCGTTGCCCGAGATCATGTAGGTGCCGCCTTCCATCGCCTGACCGTTGGCCGCGATGACGTAAAAATTACTTTGAAACATGGCGGAAACCCCGTTGTTCGCCATCCACATGCCGTCCAGAGGGCCGGGGGGCATCTGCTGCATCTGCGGCATTGGTTGTTGCGGCATTGGTTGTTGCGTCTGCGTCCATCCTCCCGGCCCCTGAATCCGGTCGGTCGATCCCGACTGTTGCGGTATCTGCTGCGGTATCTGCCACTGCTGACCATATCCGTCCGCCGCGATCAGGCCGAGGCAGGCCACGAAAAAAAGCTGGGTGAAAGTACGGTAGGTACGGTATTTCATGAATCCTCCTGGTCTTTAGTCATCCATTTGGGGGTCGAAAACATAGGTCTCACCATTCATGGTGAGTTGCAACTGGCCGTTGAAAAAATTGCAGGGCATGTTGATTTCCTCACCCATGAGCATGCCGCTGTTAAATTTGATCTTGATGCCTCTCCCGTCGAGGCGCCAGGTGGCGGCGCCCTTCTTGAACCTGTTGCCCGGCATGCTTTCCTGCAACAAAAGCGTCCCGTCCTCCTTGAAGGTATAGATATAGGTTTCAAAATAATCGTCGCCTTCGTGAGCTCTCCATATCCAGCCGGACGGCGAAGTGAGGTCGATTTCCTCGCAGAGGTACGCGAGACCGGCGACGGGCCACGACAACCCGGCACACACCGCGAGCGCGATCCATGATTTCCTCATTTCATTTCTCCCGCCGGTCGACCGTGGATCTTCCAGCCATTGAAAATCTCCCGGAACCGGGGCCGGAAGCGCTCCAGCGCCTTGCGCGGCGCGCAGGCCAGGCCGGTATGGAAAACCCCGTCCACCAGAAAGCCACGCACCTCGGTATGCAGGTCGCCATGCTCGTATTCGATGTGAAAACTCCGTCGGGTGAGGGTTTTGGAGACGCTTTCCGCATCATCCGGAAGGGTATCGGCAGCCTCCTGCTCGATGCCGACCGCTTCATCGATCTGGTTCCGGGCGAAGAAAACGATGCTCGCGTCCGGCACGCTCCGGGACTGAAAGGCCATGCCGTCACCGTTGGCGGGCGGGGGTAGCTTCCGCCAGTCGGGATCGTTGACCTCGACGCTGAAACCGAAGCGGGCGTTGTCATACGTCCGCGCCGCCGAGGGCGCGGCGAAAGCCAGCGACAGACAGAGCATGAGGACAGCGAGCGGCGGGCGAAAGAGGTTGCGCATGTCGACGTCTCCGGTAGTCTCAAAAGATACGCGGCTCGGACGCGAACGGCGCGAGGGCGCGGATTCTCCGCTCGAGTTCCTTGCCGCCGGGGGGAGGCATCTCGTTACCCTTGAACCGCTTTTCCGGGGCATCCTTGTAGAGGATGCGCAGTTCCCAGACCCAGCCGTCGAGCATGGGCACGGAATAATCGTTTTTCCAGCGATCCGGCCGCCGTTTTTCCAGATCAACGAAAAAATCCTCGCAAGCCGCCGCCGCGAGAGGGTAGGCGCTGGGTTTGGCCTCTTTTTCCGCGCCATTGACGGAGACGGCGAACCTGACTTCACACGCGCGCCGGTCGACTTCCACGCGATGGCGGCTGACATCGCCCGGTCCCATCAGGCCCATGTTGATCCACTCCGTCTCCAGCGCGTTTATTTCCGGAACAGCGCTCGCGGCGTGGGAAATTCTCGTCAGCGCGGCAAGAACGAACGCGAAAAAAACCGGATGACATTCATGCCATTTCAAAGGCATCCCTTCCGGATCACGCCGGGCGCGGCAGGAAATCATGGCAAGCCCTCCCTTCAAGAATTGGAAAAAAATGACATGAAAGAAAATCCTTGCAAAGAGAGTAGATCGAAAAAATTTTCCCTACTCCCCCCTGTTTTGTTTGAAAAACAATGATTTCAAGGGGTTATGGATTGTTCTGGCAAGGGGGGAGTAGAGGGGAATTCTTTTTTCGACGTGAGGTGAGGTCTTTACTCCGTCATTCTCGCGAAGGCGCACTGCTGTCCGGGATATTTCACATGCGCTTCCCATCCCCGTCATTCCCGCGAAGGCGGGAAACCGAAAGCGTCTGCATCCCGCCAGCTCAACGGTCTGCTTCGCGAGCCCGTCTCGTTATGCCGAGTGTTTCCGGTGTTTTATCCAGAAAGCGTACTTTCGGCGTAACGCGCCGCCATTTTTTGATTGGCAGCCATTCTGGCTGGAAAAAACGAACTGGATTCCCGCTTTCGCGGGAATGACGGGGTTAAAAATAGCACCTAGGGCGAGATCTGCGCCTTATCCGCCGAATGGAAGTCTCAAAAAACGGCAACACCGTTCCGCTTTGCCCTACAAACCATCCTTCCATCTACTTCCTTTTTATCCCGGACAGTAGTGCGCCTTCGCAGGAATGACGGTACTGTGACGGAATGGCTATACATCACTTTGCCCTTCCGTCACAGCATGGAAAAAACCACGGATTTCGGATAAGGTTCCGTACATTAAAACAAGGAAGGTGAAATGATTCAGCCCGTATTCCGCCTGCGCATCGCGCTGGCCGTCCTCGTGTCCTGCCTCGTTGCGTCTTCCGCCTGGGGGGCTTCCCTGCTGGCCCGGCAGGAGAAGCCCGACCGGGCTTCCCGCGCCCTGGAACGCGTGCTGGGGGATCTCGATGAGCAGCGGGCCTCGGTTATTGCCATCCAGCGGGAACTCGTGGCACGCCCGGCCATCTCCCCATACGACGGCGGCGAGGGCGAGCAGGCCAAGGCGCTCTGGATTGAAGGCTGGCTGCGGGAAAAACGTCTGCCACAGGCGGAGCGCATCGACGTTCCGGATGATCGGGTTCCCGCCAGGCTGCGACCCAACCTGATCGTGCGCTACCCCGGCGCGTCGTCGGGCAGTGAAAACGCCGGACGCACCCTCTGGATCGTGAGCCACCTCGACGTTTCGCCGCCCGGCCCGCTGGAGAACTGGACCGCTTCGCCCTGGGTGCTGCGTGTGGATGGCGACATGATTTACGGGCGTGGGGTCGGCGACAAGCATCAGGCCATCGTCAGCGCCCTGCTGCTGATGGAAAGCCTCGCCAGGAACGAGGCCCGCCCGCCGCTTTCCCTGGGGCTTGTGCTCACTTCCGGGGAGAAAACGGACCTGCCGCCCAAATACGGCATTTCCGAAGTGCTGCGGAGCCGGCGGGATATCTTCCGCCCCGGCGATCTCATCGTGGTCAATGCTTACGGCAACGCGCAGGGCACGCTGATCGACGTGGCGGAAAAAGACATTCTCTGGCTCAGGATCACGGTCAACGGGCGGCAAACCTACAGTTTCGCGCCGAATCTTGGCAAGAATGCCCTGGAGGCGGGCGCGGCGCTCATCATGGATCTGCGCGGCCTCTCGAAACGTTTTCCCGCCGAGAACGCGCTGTTTGCGCCGCCCGTCTCCACCTTTGCCGTCACCCGCCCGGAAAGCGAAGAAATGAGCGTCAACCAGATTCCGGGGACCTTCATTTTTCATCTGGACTGCCGCCTGCTGCCCGGTTACACGACGGACGCCGTGGAAGCGGACGTTCGCCAACTGGCGGACGCGGCGGAGAAACGGGACGGGGTCTCCATTCGCATCGAGCGAATCCATGAGCGCGGCGGGGCGAGCGTGCCGACTTCGCCGGATGCGCCGGTCGTGCGCGCGCTGGCGCGGGCCGTGTACGCGCAGTTCCGGCGGGAGGCCAAACCCGTCGGCATGGGCGGCGTTTCCCAGGCGTTTTCCCTGCGCGCCGCCGGCTTACCCGTGGCCGTGTGGACCATCATGGGCGATTCCTGGGCGATGGCTGACGAGCGCATTCCCATCAGCGCGCAGATCGACGCGGCCAAAATCTTCGCCCGCATCCTCTTTGATCCGGAAGCGCGTGAGACCGCGCCGCTGCCCTGAGCCATGTCTTCCCCCGATCAAGGCCGTTTTCTTGCCGCCAACGAAGCGCGGCAGGCGCTGTTGACGGGCGGCGGCTTTGCGCTCGCGTTCGGATGGGCCTGGTCCGGGGCGCTACGGGAGGCGTGTTTCGCGGAAATCCTCAGCGGCTCGCTTTTTTCCGGGCAAGGCGCGTCGCTCTTTTTCGGCACCATGATTCTCGTCTTTCTCGTTGGCGGCTTCGCCGGGGCGCGTGTTCCGTCCAGCCTGTCTACGCTATCCACGCTATCCGCGCCGCTGACGCATGGCGCGGCGGTTCTTCCGCTCCTCGCCCTGCTGATCCCCGGTGACGGAAAACTTCCCGCCGCCGCCATCGGCCTGGGATTCGCCGGAGGGCTTGCCGGGCTGTACTGGGGCGCGCGCCTCATCCGGCTACCGGCGAAGCTCGCGGGGGTCAGCCTGGTCATGGCCGGAGGACTCCTCACCGCGCTGGCCGGACTGCGGCAAATGCTGCCCGCCGCCGCGCCGTCGATGCTTCTGGCGGTGCTCCCGATCGCCTCCCTTCTCGCCTGGCTCGCGGCCCGGCGGCTCGCGGCCCCGCCGACCGGGGTCATGAAGCTGCCAGCGAAAACGGCAGTGGCCCTGGTTCTCGCTTTCGTCGCACTGGGCGCGCTGTTCAGCGCCGAAGGCTACGCGCCGCCGTTACCCTGGCGGCAATGCGGCCTGGAAGCCTTGGGAACGCTGGCCTTCATCGCGGTGGCGGAGCGCGTGCCGGGCCGCGCGTTCCTCCGGTCGGCCCTCGCCCTGCCCTTCGCATTGCTGCCCCTGGCTGCCCTCTGGCCCGCCGTCTTCGCCCTCGCCCTGCATCTCGCCACGGGCGCGCTGCTGGGCTTGGCCGTCATGCGCCTTGCCCGGCGTGACCCCGAAGAACCGGGAGGTGCCGCTCTCGCGGGCCGCGCCCTGCTGGCTTTGTTCCTTGCCCTGAACGCCGGATTTTTCCTGGGCGCGCGGGCGGCGCTTCCATGGGAAAACGCCGGATTGGCCCTGCTGCTCCTCGCCTGCCTCGCCCCCATCCTTTTACTGTCGCTCCCCGAGCGTGTCGTGGCGGAGCCAGAACAGGCGCCAGCGCCGGAGAATGACACCCCGGAACCGTCCACGCCAGAGTTTCCCGACCTGGGTCTCACCCGCGCGGAACAACGGGTCAGCACCTTCCTCGCCCAGGGACTCAGCAACACCGCCATCAGCAACGCCCTGGGCAGCGCCCCGGCCACCGTGCGCGTCCATCTGCGCAGCATCCATAAAAAGATGAAGACCAACAACCGGGAAGAACTGGTGGAACGCCTGCAAACAGCATTCGGAAACCGCCCCCTGCCCTTATGAAGGCTCGCATGGGTCGGATTCCTGAAACGTGGAACCGTCACCATCGCCGCGGAAGGACATCACATCAGCAAACAAA
>BNUC01000169.1 GCA_025997075.1 Betaproteobacteria bacterium
GCCGTCGCGCCGGTCCCCGGCGCGGATCCTCCACCCTGGAAAACACTTCTATCAGTGTCATGACGCCTCCCGATAAAAATCGAGAGTAGGCCAGATTGGCTTAGGGTTTACAATACTACGTCATAACCGCTTGAATGTAAACGTTTTATTTCAACTGTTTACGACATCTGCGTATGCAATAGCCCTGCAATCACTATTTTTACCGCGTCATTCATTTTTACCCCGTTATTCCCGCGCAGGCGGGAATCCAGAAACGTAGCCTCTAGCGCAACGCGCCGCTTGCTTTGGAGAGAACGCACTGGATTCCCCCCCCTTCGCGGGAATGACGATCTAACTGGAGAGAACATCATCGTGGACATCGAAAAAACGGGCGCCGTGGTCATTGGCGCCGGCGTCGTCGGGCTGGCTCGCGCACGGGAACTGGCGGGTCGGGGCATCGAAACGATTATCGTCGAGCGTCACCCGGCCTTCGGTCAGGAAACCAGCTCGCTCAACAGCGAAGTCATCCACGCCGGTCTGTATTACCCGACTGGAACCCTGAAAGCTCAGTTCTGTGTTGAGGGCAACCGACAGCTTCATGCCTATTGCGCCGAACGCGGCATCGCGCACAAACGCTGCGGCAAGCTGGTCGCCGCCGCCAGCGAAGCGCAACGCGCCTACCTTACCACTTTGCAGCAACAGGCCATCGCCAACGGTGTTGACGATACACGGCTGCTCGACAAGGACGAAGCCTTGCGCCTGGAGCCCGAGCTTCACTGCGTCGCCGCGCTACTCTCACCGTCGACCGGCATCGTCGATTCGCATGCGCTGATGTTTTCCCTGCTCGGCGAGGCCGAAAACCAGGGCGCGGTGTTTTCGCCGAACACCACGGTACGCTCAATCGAGGTGGTCGAGGGCGCATCGACTCTCCGCCTGACCGTCGATAGCGGCGGAAAATCGATGTGTCTCGACGCCGAGCGCGTGGTCAATGCGGCGGGCTTGTCGGCTGTCGCGCTGGCGCGGACCCTCACGGTTTATCCTGATGGACTTCTGCTGACCGCCTACCTTGCTAAAGGTAACTATTACGCTCTCGCCGGACGGACGCCGTTCTCGCACCTCATCTACCCGGTTCCCGAGTCCGGCGGCCTGGGCGTCCACCTCACGCTCGATCTCGGCGGTCAGGCGCGCTTCGGCCCGGATGTCGAATGGATCGAGCACATCGACTATGACGTCGATCCGCGCCGCGCCGAGCGTTTCTACGCCGAAATCAGAAAATACTGGCCCAGTCTGCCCGACGCCTCGCTGCAACCCGCCTACAGCGGCATTCGCCCCAAAATCACCGGACCCGGCGAGCCGAACGCCGATTTCATGATTCAGGGGCCGGATGCGCACGGAATTAGCGGTCTCGTCAATCTATTGGGAATCGAGTCGCCGGGCCTGACGGCGTGCCTGGTTATTGCTCGCCAAGTCGTGGAGCTGATTTAGCATTTACGATTTACCACGTCATTCCCGCGAAGGCGCACTGCTGTCCGGGATATTTCACATGCGTCTACCGAACAGGCATGGATTTAAGCGACTACGGGCGCTTACGCGAGCTCGTCATTCCCGCGAAGGCGGGAATCCAGTGCGTTTTCTCCAGCCGAATGGCCGCACATCAAAGAATGGTAGCGCATTGCGCCGAAAGTACGCTTTCTGGATTCCCGCCTTCGCGGGAATGACGAGGTTAAAAATAGCGCATAGGGCGAGATATGCGCCTTATCCGCCGAATGTAAGTCTCAAAAAACGGCGACACCCGTTCCGCTTTGCCATGCAAACCATCCCTCCATCTACTTCCTTTTTATCCCGGACAGTAGTGCGCGAAGGCGGGAATCCAGAAACCTTATTTTCAGCGCTCTGCCAGGATGGCGCGCACCGCCGGCACGCACGAGAGACGCCACGCGCCGATGGCCCAGCGCCAGAAATCGGCGAGCGGCATCTTCTCCATTCCTTCGGGAACCGGCTGGCCGAGGAAGCGCAACACTCGGGCAAGCATGCCGACCCCCTGTGCCGGACCGACGGCTGGCGCTCGCATCTGTTTGGACAGCTTTTCTCCCGCCGGATTGACGGCTACCGGCAGGTGCGCATAGCGCGGCGCGGGTAATCCGAGACATTGCAGCAGCCATACCTGTCGCGCCGTCGAATCGAGCAGGTCGATGCCGCGCACGACCGAATTGACGCCTTGCGCCGCGTCGTCTACGACAACCGCCGTCTGATACGCATACTGGCCGTCGGCGCGCAGCAGAACGAAGTCGCCAACGTCGCGCTCAAGATTCTGGCGCGATTCGCCCTGAATACGGTCCTGAAAAACAAACTCCCGGTCAGGAACGCGCAGCCGCCAGGCGCGCGCTGCCGCGCCATCGCGCAAGCCGGCGCGACAGCTTCCCGGATAAAGCAGACCGCCGTCGACCGAACGACGCGTGGCCGATGCCGCAATCTCGCTGCGCGAGCAGGAACATGGATACGCCAGTCCGGCCAGTTGCAGATGCACCAGCGCCGCGTGGTAGCAGTCAAGACGCCGGCTCTGAAAAACAACTTCGCCATCCCACTCGAAACCAAAACCCTCCAACGTCCGGAGAATACCGTCAGCGGCTCCCGGCATCGTCCTCGGCACATCGACATCCTCGATCCGCACCAGCCACTCGCCGTCGTTGGCCCGGGCATCGAGATAGCTGCCAACAGCCGCCACCAGCGAACCAAAATGCAGCGGCCCGGTCGGTGAAGGCGCGAAACGGCCGCGATAACGCGTTGCCGTAGCCGTCTGAGGGTCAGACATTAAACAAAAAATTCAGCACATCCCCATTCTTGACCACGTAATCCTTGCCTTCGGCGCGCATTTTTCCGGCTTCCCTGGCGCCCTGTTCGCCGTTGCCGGCGATGAAGTCATCGTAGGCGATGGTCTGGGCGCGGATGAAGCCGCGCTCGAAGTCGGTATGGATTACGCCGGCGGCCTGCGGGGCGGTATCGCCCTTGTGGATTGTCCAGGCGCGCACTTCCTTGGGGCCGGCCGTGAAGAAGGTTTGCAGACCGAGCAACTGGTAGGCGGCGCGGACGAGGCGGTTGAGGCCCGGCTCTTCGAGGCCGAGATCGGCCAGGAACAACTGTTTCTCCTCATCCTCCAGCTCGACGATTTCCACCTCGATGGAGGCGCAGATCGGCGCCACTTGCGCGCCTTCGGCCCGGGCGTGTTCGCGCACGGCGTCCAGGTAGGGATTGTTCCGGAAGCCGTCCTCGGCCACGTTGGCCGCGTAGAGCACGGGCTTGGCGGTGATCAGGCAGAAGGGTTTGAGGTTGACCCGCTCTTCCTTGGAGAGATCGAGCGCGCGCACCGGTTTACCCTGGTCGAGTTGGGCATAGCATTTTTCGAGCACGGCGACGAGCAGTTTGGCCTCCTTGTCGCCGCCGGCGCTGGCGGGTCTGCGGTAACGGTTGAGCGCCTTGTCGACGGTGGCGAGATCGGCCAGCGCAAGCTCCAGGTCGATAATCTCGATGTCGCGAATCGGATCGATGCTGCCGGAGACGTGCACCACGTTGTCGTTGGCGAAACAGCGCACGACATGCAGCACGGCATCGGTTTCGCGGATGTTGGCCAGGAACTGGTTGCCCAGTCCTTCGCCCTTGGACGCGCCGGCCACCAGCCCGGCGATGTCGACGAATTCGGTCACCGCCGCGACGATGCGCTGCGGTTTGGCGATGGCCGCGAGCGCGGCGAGCCGGGCGTCGGGCACCTCGACGATGCCGACCGAGGGCTCGATAGTGCAGAAGGGGTAATTTTCCGCCGCCACGCCCGCCTTGGTCAGCGCGTTGAAGAGGGTGGACTTGCCGACATTGGGCAGACCGACGATTCCGCATTTCAGGCTCATGATGTAATTCCTGTTCGCTATTATTAGTCCGCCTTGACATGCAAGGCCCGCTGCGCTGCCGCATAGTCACCCGCAGCGAGTTTCGGCCAGGCCAGCAGCGCCCGGTCGATGGCCTGGTCGATGGGTTCCTGCTCCTCGCGGCGCGGCGCCTTGAGGACGTAGTTGATGACTTCATCGCGGTCGCCGGGATGACCGATGCCGAAACGCAAGCGCCAGAAATCCGGGGAACCGAGATGTGCCTGGATGTCCTTGAGGCCGTTATGTCCGCCGTTTCCGCCCCCCTGCTTGATGCGGATACCGCCGGGAGGCAGGTCGAGGTCGTCGTGGACGACCAGTATCTCGTCCGGCAGAATCTTGTAGAAACAAGCCAGCGACAGCACCGCCAGGCCGGAGCGGTTCATGAAAGTCACCGGCTTTTGCAAGCACAAGTCGCCATGCCGGCTGACGTTTCCGTGAAACTTGCCTTGTGGCGAGAACGTCACCTTGAGGTCGTCAGCCAGCCGGTCGATGAACCAGAAACCCAGGTTGTGGCGCGTATCCGCGTACTCGCTTCCGGGATTGCCAAGACCGACGATCAAGCGCAATGTTGCCATGCGTAAAATCCACGAAGAGAAGACTGAAAAAAGGGAAAGCCGTCGCGGTCGGAACCGACGACGGCTTGGCTTGTAAATCCTTCAGAACCTTGCGACCGATCAGGCGGCGTCGGGAGCGGGCGCGGCGGCAGCGGGAGCAACGGCTTCGCCTTCCACGGTTTCGGCTTCTTCGACCACGGCCTTCATGGAAGTGATGGACACCACCAGCGGATCATCACTGCCGTGCATGACGGGCTTGACGCCTTCCGGGTAAACGAGCTGCGAAACATGCAGCGACTGACCGGCTTTCAAATCCTTCAGGTCGACTTCGATGAAGGCAGGCAGGTCTTTCGGCAGACAAGTTATGTCGACTTCGGTTATGGCATGCGAAACCACGCCACCGCTGAGTTTGACCCCCGGCGAGAGTTCACCGTTGATAAAGTGCAAGGGCACCTTCTGGCGCAAAGCTCGCGTGGCATCGACACGCTGGAAATCGACATGCAACACCAGCGGCTTGTAAGCGTGCATCTGCACATCGCGCAGCAGCACGGTTTGCGGGCTGCCGCCCAGCTTGAGCGAAATCAGGGACGAGTGAAAAGCTTCCTTGCGTAAGGCGAGGAGCAGTTCGTTGTGGTCCAGCTCAATCAATTCCGGGGCAGTAGCGCCACCGTAGAGGATGGCCGGGACTTTTTTGGCGCGACGCAGGCGGCGGCTCGCTCCGGACCCCTGCAGTGCGCGTGTTTGCGCGTTCAGTTCAAATTGCATGACAACTCCTGGTTGAGATTAAAAACCCGCCCGCGACCAGGCGGGGAGAAAAAAACAAAAAAACTTATTCAATGAACAAAGACGAAAGGGAATCCTCATTGCTGATCCGGCGGATCGTCTCGGCCAGTATATCGGCCACCGACAACTGCCGGATAATCTTGCACTTCTTCGCCTCGTCGGACAGCGGAATGGTATCGGTCACCACCAGCTCGTCAATGACCGATTCGCTGATACGGCCGACCGCCCTGCCCGAAAGCACCGGATGCACGCAGTAGGCCATGACTTTCTTCGCGCCATTTTCCTTCAACGCGGCGGCGGCCTTGCACAGCGTGCCGGCGGTATCGACCATATCGTCCATCAGCACGCAGGTCCGATCTTTGACATCGCCGATGATGTTCATGACTTCGGAGACGTTGGCCTTCGGACGGCGCTTGTCGATGATTGCCAGGTCGCATTCCAGCCGCTTGGCCAACGCTCGCGCGCGCACCACGCCGCCCACATCAGGCGAGACGACCATCAGGTTCTCGAAATCCTGCTTCCACACATCCGCCAGCATGATCGGCATCGAGTAGGCATTATCGACCGGGATATTGAAGAAACCCTGAATCTGGTCAGCGTGCAGATCCATAGTCAACACGCGGTCAATACCGGCGGCGGTCAGTAAATCGGCCACCAGCTTGGCGGCAATGGGCACGCGCGCGGAGCGCACACGGCGGTCCTGACGCGCATAGCCAAAATAGGGAATGGCGGCGGTAATGCGACCGGCCGAGGCGCGTTTCAGGGCGTCGACCATAATCAAGAGTTCCATCAGGTTTTCGTTGGCCGGCGCGCAGGTGGATTGCAGGATGAAAACATCCTGGCCGCGCACATGCTCATGGAGCTCGACACAAATTTCGCCGTCCGAGAAACGTCCGACCCTGGCCCGACCCAGCGAGATGTTCAGGCGTCTGACGACATCGGCGGCCAGCTTGGGGTTGGCGTTGCCGGTAAAGACCATCAGGCTGTCGTAAGCCATAGTGAGAATCCCGAGGCGCCTTCTTGGAAGCAAACCCCGGAAAGTCAGCGCCGTCTGTCCGGGTTGAAAGAAACCGTATGGCTGGGGAAGAAGGATTCGAACCTTCGAATGCCGGAATCAAAATCCGGTGCCTTAACCAACTTGGCGACTCCCCAGCGACTATCCGCCAAGTCGCCCCGGCGAACGAGGCACGGATTATACCGGGGTTTTGTGAAAAAAAACAGGGGCAGCCTTATCCAACAGGGCAATCGCACACGCAATAAGCATATAGCTTATCGTCTCCGGCTCCTCGGGACAAGGCCGAGCAAAGAAGCGCGGTACTCGGGGATTCGGTCAGCGGTTTTGCGTCGGGAGCGTATGCTGCGCTTGGGGTAGGTCTCATCTTTGCGCAAAATCGAGAGCGCGAACTTGCGCAAGGTCGAAAAGTTCCGTGGGGCATGGCCCTTGCGTACCCGGCACTCGTCTTCACGGAAGGTGACATCGAGAATCCAGTGCAGGCTGTTTTCGATTTCCCAGTGATTTCGTGCCGCCTTGGCGAAAGCTTCGGCGGAGACGATGCCTCGACTGCCGATAGAGAAGGCGCGCTCGCGGGAGACTTTGCCGTTGATGTCTCGCTCTCGTTCAATCATCCCGACGCCGGCGAGTTTCGGCCAGCGTTGTCGGATGGCTTTGTCCAACCAGGAGAGGTCGGTGATCCACAGCGCCCGTCGGATTTCAATCCGCCCATGCCCTTTCTCGACCGTCTCGTACCGACTGACAGGCATACGACCCAAGCCCAGGGTATCGCCTTCGGCAAAGAATTCGTCTACCGCTTCGGCCAGACAGGGTGGGTTGTCTTTGACCGCC
>BNUC01000170.1 GCA_025997075.1 Betaproteobacteria bacterium
CGTTTAATCTCATCCGCAACGCAATCTTGCGTTTCTCTCTTTGCTCAGCAACGCTGAGACTCCGGGCGTCTTCTCTTTTCATGACAACATTATAACATATATGCCCTATATATTTGCCGGGTTAATAAAAGTTGCGCTTGATTACAGGAAAGAACTAGAGGACTCACTAGGAGTAACACGTGCGGATGGTATTTTTCGATTCATTCCAGTTTTCCTGGGAGAGAATTTCAAGGACTATAAATTTTTCGAAACAAGGGGACCCGGCACCGGTGTATGGAAGGAACTCGAAGAAGCTCTTGGAGACAACAGGTTCAATGGTGTTGACTTAAATGATTCGTCATCGTTTGATTCGAATTTTACGAAATTGCTTGGTACGATGCTGTTGAGGCGATCAAATAGATTTGTATTTCAATTGATAAATGAATCGCTTGACGATGATGGTCAGGTTGACTCGCAGAAAAAAGGACTTGAACAACTATTCGCTAGTTACCTCGACATGCACGATGCTTTGGAAAACTCTGTAGAGGATGACGACAGAGGATACGAAAATGCGATCGATCGCCTGAGCGTACTTGTCAAAGATCGACTGCTCGATATTCTTGGAAGGAATGATTCTAAATCTTTGGGGAAAGCGTTACAGGGATTCCGCCTGAGTTACATCAAAGGCGCTTGCGGAGAGTCATCGAAATTTTTCGGATCCCGTGAACGAGTTATTGGAGAACTTGCAAAATGGCTTCAGGAAGATCCAAACAGTCAGCAATTGGATAGTAATGAAATACCCGGATATCTCCTGAAAGATCGGTACAATGTTGTCATCGAAAAATTTACTAGGGCGATAAAAGGGAAAGTTACGCGCGAGGCACTTGTCAATGCGATTCGGGAAAGTAAAGACAATGGTAGTCAATATGAAAAATTGATGTTCAGAAACTACCGTCCGGAAGATTGGAAGGAAGTATATAACTTGGTCACAGAACTTTTCGAACATCTATCTTACGAGGAAATTTCCGAGTTTTTCAAAAACAAGGGTTTGTTGATCCAAAAGAAAAAAGTTTCTGTGAACGATGCTGCAAAAGAAGCAAATGACACGCAAGCGGACAATGAATTAAAAAAAGAAAACAAGACAAAAGAAAAAGAATTGCAGGATCGTATCTGGAAGGATCTCATGGAAAGTTATCCTAAGCTATGCAAAGAACCGCATATCAAACAAAGCTCTGGAGCTTATGTTAGAGAGATATCAAATTTCCTGTGCTACAAGGGACCTTATAGTGTCATTGTGGGTGAAGATTACAAGGATAAGGAATCTTATAGAGAAGATGAGAACATCGTTTCAAATAATACTCCAGAGAAAATTTTGATTACAGCGATATGTAAGCGAAATTATGGAAATAGCGAAGGATGTAAGGAATTCATCAGATCTTTTGCAGAAGAACATGGCATTCTCGATTTACCGAACAAGTTGCCTGATATGCTCGGGATCACATTAGACATTGAAGACGGAGATGTATTGCAAAGGTTGTCCGCGAAAAGTCGCCCAAAAGATAGCCGCTTGGATCGCGACTTTTGGGTGAAAGTATGTGGAGAATTGGGTATCAAGAAGTTCCCTAGCAATATGGGAAATGCTATCAATCAAGTTTGGGAGAAAATTGGAAGGAAACGAATCACGAACGAAATCCTCAAAGAGGAAATAATGTCCGATTTCTCTGTGACAAGTGAAACAGCATCAGACTACGATCAGTCAGATGAGTTTCTTCCTCGAAATGATGCAAATGAAGCCGTATCCGTTTCCACTGAAACAAGTGGATTTCCTGATAATGTAAGCGAAGCGAAGTCTGGTTCCAGTGAAATGAATGAACCTTTAGCAGGAGTTATAAGCGAGCCAGCACAGGAATCCACAGAAAGAAATAACACAACGACATTCGGTAATAATTAATTTTAGGATTTGCTGAAAATGAATTTCGAGAAAGACTTTCTGAAAAACAATTGTCGGGTTCCCATAATTGTCGGAGTTACCGGGCATCGAGATATCCCAGGCGAGGATTGGGAAAGATTAAAGTCATCGGTAAAACAGGCATTGGAGGAAGTGCAAAATCAGTGTCCCAATTCTCCCTATGTTCTCCTGACTGCGCTGGCGGAGGGGGCCGACAGACTCGCGGCTGAAGTTGCCCTGGAATTGGAGTGGCAAATAGGCGTCGTATTGCCCCTGGAACAGGACGATTATGAAACGGATTTTTCATCACAGGAATCGAAGGACGAGTTCAGGAAGCTGCTCTCCAAAGCATCATGGATGGTAGTTGCTGACTCCACGGATCAAGGCGAACATTTGAGTGCGATGCCGCCAAGAGACCGCGCCTATTATTCCGCCGGAGTTCATATTATCCGGATGTCCCAGATCGTTTTCGCCTTATGGGACGGAAGTCGGGAGCGGAAAACGGGTGGAACCTCCGATATGGTATTTACGGCTCTTGAGGGTATTCGTTCCGCTCCTCACGATCTGGCGATACCGGATTCCACGCCTGTATGGCAAATAGTTACGCGGCGTTCAAGTCAACCGAATCAGGTTTCCAATGTGGGTACGCTCAATAAACATACGCCAAATCCTGATGGTTTTGCACTGGATGGGGAAGATGATCGGTGGGAGGCTATCCTGGAACGGATCGACCAATTCAACGCCGATGCCCTGAAGGCAATTGATAGTCATCCACAAGATATCGAAAAGAGCCATGATTATCTGGGAAAGGCTGCTCCTGAGTTAGCGCAACGCCCAGGCTGGTTATTCGCGGTTGCGGACTACATTTCGACAACGGCGCAGAACGAGCGAAAGCAGATATTCAAACAGATGATCTGTGCGGCGATTACCTTGATTTTTTTTGACCAACTTTATTCCGGCCCGTTTTTTTCGCTACTTTGGCTTGTTCTTGCCTTACTGGCAGGAGGAGTGTGTTATTACCTTTATAAAAGCAGCAGCGACAAGCGGTTGGAGGAGCGTTATCTCGATTATCGTGCGCTCGCCGAGGCATGCAGGGTACAGTATTTCTGGAAGATGGGAGGGTTGCCGGATCGTGTCGGTGCGGTATTTCTGCGCAGGCAACGTGACGAACTTGAATGGATCAGGCGCGCGGTGATTACGACTGAACTGGAGTCTTCAAGAAAAACGCGGGTCACAATCGACGAACAACAATTATTCGACTATATCGCAAAATGCTGGATTACCGATCAGCAGTGTTATTTTGTCGGTGCTCCCGGGAAGAAGGGAGGCAATAATGCGAAAAGAAACGAAGAGGAATCGAGCCGGTGTAATAGACGACAAAAGTTATTTTTCAAAGCCGGGATAGGAGTGATGTTGCTTCTGGCCATAACACATGTGATAGCTTTGGCAACTTCCGCCGAATCCGTGATTGGCGTATTGCCATACGTTATCGTGGCCTACAGCATGCTGTTCACGGGAACCGCCGTTGTATTGGCGTGGGGAGAAACTCAGGCGTTCAGCGAACATGCCAAACGTTATTGGACCTGCGGCATTGCCATGGCGATGGCGAAAAGGAATTTGGATTGGGCCGTCGCAAATAAGGATTATTGCGACGCCCGAAGCATTCTCAGATCGCTCGGGAATGAGGCGCTGGCAGAGTCAGGCGACTGGTTGCTGCTGCATCGCGATCGTCCCGTGCGCGCGCCAATAGGATGACAAAGAAGGCTCAACGTGTATCTCACTTGCGTAAACCACTTCGTTGGGGCTAACTCATACTCTGTTTCAAACATCTTTCCGATTGCCGTAAAGGTCAACCTTGGTGAGTCCCCCGGGAGCGACGGCGTCCCGCCGTCGCCGATGGCAAGGACGCCATCGCTCCCGGAAAGCCCCCTTTGGATTCCGGCTCGTCCGGCTATCACTGCGACGAAATTACCTTCTCGGCCCAGAACAGCGCGGTAATTGTTTTTGCATCGGTGATTTCTCCACCGCGAACGGCCGCCTCGGTTTCTTCCAGCGTCAGTTTCAACAGGTCGATGAATTCCCCATCATCCAGGTTTTGTCCGCCCTGCTGCACCAATTCTCGCGCCAGAAAAAAACAGATACTCGGAAAGCATCGGAATCTCAAGCATTCCCGTGGCGCCGTAAAGCATCGATATGCCATAGAGCAGAAATCCCGAGGCCAGGGCGCCGAGCTCGAAATACTTCATGCCGGCTTCCGTCGAAGCAATCGAATTACGGTCCAGGGCCACCATGGCGTAGAGCGCCAGGGACAGCATCTCGATTCCGATATAAACCGTGAGGAAATGGCTGGCCGAAATCATGACCATCATACCGAGGGTCGCAAAAAGGCTCAGCACATAGAATTCGCCTTTGATCTTCTATGGCTTGTCCTCGGCCTCGCCTTCGTGATTTTCACCTGGCAG
Source organism: Betaproteobacteria bacterium (assembly GCA_025997075.1). Taxonomy (GTDB): domain Bacteria; phylum Pseudomonadota; class Gammaproteobacteria; order Burkholderiales; family Rhodocyclaceae; genus Propionivibrio. The sequence goes on from BNUC01000170.1 coordinate 4,390, forward strand.
ATCATGGACGTTGCCCGGTTTCAGACCAGTCCGGCGCTCAATCTTCCGATGAACCAGGTTTATGCCGGAGTCCTGCTCGGCGGCGTGTATCTGATCATCTGCAGTATTCGCCTGATTGTGCTGCGAGTTACCGGCGAATCCGTGAGCGTGACTGGAGAAAATTCATGAGCCTCCTTAGCTTGTTCATCAGCCTGATCGTGATGATTCTCGTTGGCGTTCCGGTACTTCTCAGTCTCGGTCTGGTAGGCATCATCGGCATCGTAAGCTCGGGTTCGCTGGCGCCGGCGCTGTTTGTTCAGAAAGCTTTTGCCATGCTGGATTCCTTCCCGCTCCTGGCGATGCCGTTTTTTATCCTGGCGGGCGTGGTCATGTCGCGGGGCGGTTTGGCCGAAAAGCTCATCAGTTTCGCCCAAGCCCTGGTCGGCCACCTGAGGGGAAGTCTGGCGCAGGTAGCGATCGTCGCCTGTACGGCAATGGCCAACGTGTCCGGATCGTCGACCGCCGAGGCGGCGGCTATCGGACGTATCCTTATTCCAGAAATGAAGAAGCGCGGTTACAAACCGGGCTTCGCCGCCGCGGTGATCGCCGTCGCCGCGACCATCGGCCCGATCATTCCGCCGAGCATGACCGCCATCGTTTACGGCTCGATGGCCAATGTGTCGATCGGAGGATTGTTTCTGGCGGGTGTCATTCCGGGTTATCTCCTGTGCCTGGTTTTGATGGCGATGATCAAGTGCTATTCGCATCTCCCCATGTTCCCCTACCTCGCGGAGACCACAAAACGTCCCGACATGAAACAGATGAAGAAGCACCTCCTCGACGCCTGGGCAGCCTTGCTGGCGCCGATCATCGTGCTGGGCGGCATCCTCTCCGGTATTTTCACGGCCACGGAAGCCGGCGTCATCGTGACCATCTACGCCTTCTTTGTCAGCTTCTTTATCTATCGCTCGGTCTCCCTGCGCGATCTGGTCGACATCTTCGTTGAAACCGCCGTTATCACCTCGATGGCTGTCGGCATCATCGCCATGGCCGGTCCGCTCGGCTGGCTGCTGACCTACATGGATTTCAACAATACCGCCCTGGCCCTGATCCGCTCGGTCACCAACGATCCGCAGTATGTTTTCCTCATTATCATCGCGATCATGGTGTTTCTGACCATGTTTGTCGAATCGCTGTCGGTGCTGATCGTTCTCGTTCCGGTGACGACCTATCTTTCGCAAGTCTATGGCTACGATCCCTATCAGCTCGGCATTGCCCTGGTCATTTCGACACAGGTGGGCGCGCTGACGCCGCCCGTCGCCTCACTCCTGTTCGTGACGACGAGCGTGGCCGAAACCCGTTTCTCGGAAACCTGCCGTTTCATTTTCCCCTTCATCGGTGTACATCTCCTGCTGCTGGCATCGCTCACCTTCTTCCCGCCGCTGGCTTCCTGGCTGCCGCATTTGTTTCTCGGTTAGGAGCAGATGGTATTATCCGAAGCGGGTATAGTGGGATAAATTTACCGGGTTCAGGAGGCGTACCGTGATGGACAGGCGTTCATGGATGAAAGGAATTTTGGCTTCAGGCGCCGCCTCCTGTTTGGCAGGCTGCGCCCTCATTCGCTCCGGCGACGGGAACGCGGAATTCCGGGAATTGGAGCGCGCGGCCCACGCTTGCCTGGGCATGGCGGCGCTGGATGTCCGGACAGAAAGTTTTTTGTCATACAGGGGAGACGAGCGTTTCCCGATGTGCAGCACGGCCAAATTGATGATCGCTGGCGCGATCTTGCGCGTCAGCATGCGCGATACCGCGCTTTTGTCACGGCGGATCGAATATGACAGGGGAGACTTTGTTCCGTACTCGCCGATTACGGAAAAATGGCTGGCGCAGGGCATGACGGTGGCGCAATTGTGCGCGGCCACCCTGCAATACAGCGACAACACGGCGGGCAATCTGCTGTTGCGCTTGCTGGGCGGGCCGGAGGAGGTGACAGCATTCGCGCGCGAAATCGGGGACGAGGTTTTCCGGCTGGATCGCTGGGAGCCCGATCTCAATTCGGCTATACCGGGCGATGAACGCGACACCACGACGCCGCTGGCGATGGTGAAAAGTATGAGGCGGCTGTTGTTGGGCGACGCGCTGGCTTTGCCGCAACGCGCGCGATTGCAGGAATGGATGCGCGGCAATACAACGGGAGACAAGCGTATCCGTGCCGGTGTGCCGCCGGGATGGACCGTGGCGGACAAAACGGGCGCCGGCGCTTACGGCGTGTGCAACGATGTGGGTGTCCTGTGGCCGCCGGGACGGGATCCTGTTGTGCTGGCCTTATACACGCGGCATTCCGACCCGCTCGCCAGGCCCGATGAGGCGCTGATTGCCGAAGCAACCCGGCGGGTCGTGCGGATCAGGGATCAGATGCCAGGTATCAGGTATCAACCCCTGGGAGCGCGGGCGTCCCGCCCGCTCTTCTAAACCTGCGGGTGGGTGCGCCCGTAGGTCGGGAGGCGCTTCGCTTTCCCAACCTACTGCAACTGTTTCTTTAACTCATAGAGGTAAGCCCCCGGCTCTGCCGGGGGACTCACCAAGGTTTGACCTTTACGACAGTCGGAAAGATGTTTGAAACAGAGAATGAGTTATCTCCCACGAAGTTGCGAAGTGGTTTACG
>BNUC01000171.1 GCA_025997075.1 Betaproteobacteria bacterium
GTAAAACCGCTGACCGAATCCCAGAGTACCGCGCTTCTTTGCTCGGTCTTACCCCATTGGACAATGCTCTTCGATACAATGACTTATGACTTATGACTTATGACTTCTGCGTGTGCGATTACCCTGTCTCCATGCTTTATCTTTAGATTCAGGTGGGTAGCTTCTATATCATCGAACGCAAATTGGTATAAGCAGGCAGCGGGACAGGCGCTGTCGGAGCATGTCCGGTTTCCAGATAAACGCGGCAACGTTCGATATATTCGTCAATGCTCTTGGGCATCGGGGTCCGGGCACGCGCGACGAAAAAGGTCAGATTGCGCCCGGCACGGATCAATTTCAATCCGTCCGGCGAGAAATTGGCCAGCCGCTCTCCGGCGGTCACAAGCTGCGGCCAGACATCGAAAATGTCCGGATCGGTGCGCAAGGTTTCGGTCTTGATACGCGCGGCGCGCGCAAAGTCGCGAATCAACGGTTCGAAATAGGGGACGCACCACGATTACGCGCTTAAAAACCCTCGATATCCGTTTCTGGCTGTTGCCGTTGCTGCTCATTTGGGCACTACTGGCAGCGCAGCCGTTCGGGGGTAACACCGCGTCAGGACAAAATTCTGGCGAGGTGGGCACCTCTACCGGGTTCGCCCTCTCGAAAGCCAAACAGAGTGGCCTCACCCTCGCCCTCACCAGCCCGGTGATCAACGCCATTCAAACAACGTCTGAAATGGGCAAGGCTGCTTCTGACACTTCTGACAGTCGCATGCAGGCGCTCGCCACCGCCAGCGCTGGCCTGGCCGGCTACAAAGGCTAAGCGTTATTTCATATCCCAGCCCATGACAGTAAATGATGGACGATGTTTCTTGCGGAGCACGGCAGTCCGTCCTTTCGCCCCGCTTGCGGAGCGTGTGAGACCAAGGTGGCCGAAGGCCGGATGAGGGGGCGGCGATTGTGCACGAAACAACGCTGGATCATGCCCAGGCATCTCCTCACCCGCCCCTGCCGGGGCACCCTCTCCCACAAGGGGAGAGGGAAAGCAAGCGCCGCTCATGTTTCTCCATGACAAACATATTCATGCGATTACCCTGCCCGCTGAATGGCATTCATGCCTTGCCTTTTGCAAACGATGTCGCACGCGCCTCTTCGCTGTCAGGATAATCCTGGCGCAGGCGGGCCAGTATCGTGTCGTGCATCGACGAGTCGCCGCTGTGGCGGAACGCTTCGGCAACGAACAGCAGTAAACCTGGGAGTTCTTTTTGCTGAGGGGAACGGCGCGCGAGAACCCGTGTTAAGCGTTCCGCATCAGTCGCATGGCCTGTACGCGCAAAACGGCGGATCAGCGCGATCAATTGCCGGGTATTGAAGCGGACGGCTGGTTTGGCCAGCTTCAGGTATTCGGTGAAGGTTTCGTAAACCAGGTCATTGTTTGCCGGGTGATCATTGGGCAAAGCGAAAATAAACGCTGCGGCATGATGATAATCATCGCTTGCCGGGACATGACGTGCAATTCGATAGTAACGGTTTACGATGGCCAGATCGCGGGGATAAAGATCAGCCAGTCGGTGCAATTCATGGCGCGCTTCGTCTAGACGCAAGGCGTTTAACAGTTTATCGACCCTGGCGAGCTGTGCAGTGCGCGGGTCGACGGGAATTTCCTGTTCTGGCGCGGCAAGCTGTTTTTTGCCGGTCAGGCGGACCATGCCAATCAACGCGGCGCCGGTAATAAAACCGCCGAAATGCGCCATGTAGTTGACCATGCCGCCATGATCCGTCAGGTATTGAAACAGCTCCTTGGCTATCCAGAACGGCAGCATGATGATCGCTGGCGCGCGGAAAAAATCGAAGTAGATCAGAATCCAGTAGAAGAACCGAATTTTACGCATTCCGTATAAGGTGACGTACATCGCCATAACGCCGGAAATTGCTCCGGACGCGCCGATGCTTGGAATCATCGATGGCGGATTGATCAGCGCGTAGCAGGCACAGGAACCGATTCCCGACAAGAGATAAAAAAGCAGATAACGCCATTTGCCCAGCGCTTCTTCGACCATATACCCGACGATGAACAGAAACGCCATATTGCCAAGCAGGTGATCGAAACTGCCGTGCAGAAACATGTGCCCGATCACTCCGGCAAAGGTCGGCTGTGCCGACTTGAAGGCGAAACGAGCCATTGTCGTGTTCTGGAGCAAGCGATCGAATCGATCCCGCCCGCGGCGCCATTCAGAGTAATCTGTTTCGTTTTCCTGAATGACTTTTCCGTCACGCAACTGCTTCATGAATGCCGCATCGTCTTCCATCATCCGCAGGACAAGAAACCAGCGTTTATCGGACAGTGCGCGAGTGGCCTGTTCGGCCTTTCCGGTCTCCCTGATCTCTTCGAGATGCTTGACATAACGGGGGAGTTCGGTCTTGATCAAAATCGATTCGGAATAATATTCATAAGCCTCGCGGAAGCGCTTGTCGTCGCTGCTTTGCGGGCCAAAGAAAATCAGAACGTTGATGAGGATCAACAGCAAAGTGATGACTGGAGGATTTCGCCAATCGGGACGACGACTTACGGGGATGATTATCATCAACTGCCTCTATTGGGATCTATAATTGTTCGACCCCTTCCAGGTCGCATGGCATTGATTGCTTCATGCAATTTCATCGCCACTCACAGCTTGTAACTCGGTACGACACAGATTGACAATAAGGGCATATTTTTCTCTGTGCCACTGTTTGGTTTGCCCCCAAAACCCCTCAAAATCTTCAGGTAACGCTTCGATTCGCTGTTCAAAATCACGAACAATCTCATCAAAATCCGGATTCCCGGCAAGGCGTGCATAAACCGTGGAAAAATATACTCCACTATAATCAAATTCTCTTTTCAGGTTAAAATCTTTATCGAACATATGCGGGTTCCGAAAAAAATAAGCCGTGTCCGGGTTCCTGTTATAAAACCAGTCCACTCCATCAACTGTCCGGATACGATCCAGTATCGGTATGCCATACCGGATCAAATCCTCCACCACCCAGTCCGCGTCCTCTCCTGTCAGGATTTTAAGTCCTACTTTGTTACATCTCCAGACAGGGTAAACAATTTTCTGCACATCCCACAAAGTCATGAAAAGGGTTCTGCCACCTAATATGTGGGAAAATTTTTCCTGGTATTTTTGCGACCAGTCCCTACAGAGACCAAGCATACGTTTACTGTGACTTTTCAACAATATAGAGCAATCGAAGAACGCCCTGTCCAGATCTACGCTTATACGCTGCTCCCCAGTGTTCTCAGGCGCAGACTCCGCATTGGGATCTGAACGGCGTGTGAACTCAATATTGGTAAGAGAGGTAGCATTCCGCGGGTTGATATCCCTTTTAAATCCATGCGCACCCAGTGCCTCCGTCAGGCGTTTTTCAAACAGATTGAAACGCCCCTTTTTCGTAAAACAAACCGGCTGTTTTACCGTCGATGCTGCCGGATCGTAGGTCTGACGAAATTCATGGCCTCTATGATCAGGCAGTGGATAACGTGACCAATAATCGTCACAACCAGGCAAGTGAATACGCTGGAACGCATCAAACATATCGAGTTGCAATTCACGCACGAGAGGCATCAGTACTTTCAATAATTCTCCTATCCGCCGGGAATCCTTCAGTTTTGGCTGCCATGCTGCGGTAGTACAGGAGGCCAGTTCGTTTTCCGGGTCGGTGAGCCAGAGACTGTCGTCCCCGGCAACCGGCAGGCGACGGGCAAGAACCCGCCCTAATCGCTTAAAGCGTGGATTCTTTTTCAGTTCCTTGTGCCGCAACTGTTCTACCGCCTGTTCCACTCCCTTCAAATTTCTATTCTTCAGGTGCGGAAAAATATCATCCTGATGATTTCCCGGCGCAAAAACATACAACGGATATTGCTTCGACTCCCCATTATCATCACAAGCCGCGATCCAGTCCTGAAGCACTGGCCCCTGTTCGTCGGACGGGCTTTCTTCGGTCTGTTCCGCCGGCATGGGCAAGGCCAAGCGCGGATCTTCCGCCGCGCCTTGATCAAGGCTCAAGCGGTAACGGCTGCCCTCTTCTCGCGGCACCGGCATGCTTCGGGCCGGAATATAAACGCCTATCTCGTAATCACACACATCCAGATCCAGGTGGCGCGACAACAACAGGAGCATCCCCATAAACACATCTACCTGATTCCAGTCATGAAATGAAGGCATCCATACGGCGCTCGTCAGCTCATGCAGTTCCTGTTCCGGGTTGTTCAGCCAGAAAAATTCCTGAGCATCGCCTTTTCCGGGATCGAAAATCGGCAAGTGCTGGAGCACATCAGCCCGGCTAAAATATTTGCCCAGTTGTTGAAACTTCGGATTCGGCCCATCTTCCTTGCCGCTCAGTTGATCAATCGCCCACCGTACCGCTTTGATATCGTCCATGGTCTCCGGAAAAAGGTCACGGTGACGGGACGCATCAAAAACATAGATGAAATGATTAGACATCAAAGCTCCTGAAGAAAACTAAAAACCGGATGCATGCATGAAGACAAGGGAGCTTAGCATATGCCAACATCCGCCCGGATAACGGAAAGCCGGACAAAGACAAGACTCGTCCGCCTACTGCCCTGGCGACTATGGTAAAGTAACGATCAATCTGCAAACGTCATTCTGGTTTCAAATGAAAAAACACACCATACAGGATGTAGCCAAGGCAGCCCAGGTTTCCGTCACCAGCGTCTCGAATTATCTGAACGGCCGGCATAATCATTTGCGCCAGGAAACCATCGAGCGTATCGAGCAGAGTATCAAGGAACTCAATTACTCGCCCAGCCGGATAGCCCGGCAACTGAAGACCGGGCACACGCCCCTGGTCGGCGTGCTGGTGCCGAGCATCGTCAACCCCTATCACAGCGAACTGGCGCTGGCGATCGATGAGGCCGCGCAGCAGCACGGATTCCGGCCGGTTCTGGGCAATACTCATCGCGATGAAAAACGGGAAAAAGCGCTGATCGAAGAACTCGTCGATTATGGCGTGCGTGGTTTCATTGTCACCACCGAACTGACCAATCAACAGGTCATGAACGATTACCTGAAAAGAGGAATCGCTTTCGTGCTTTTTGATCTGCGGGCCTCTGATCTCAATATCGCCAAGGTGGATGTGGTCTCGGCCGACAATATTCTCGCCTCTTCAAGCGCGGTCGATCACCTGGTATCGCTCGGACACCGCGCGATTGCCTACGTCACTCCGCCCAGCCTTTCCGCCAGCCGCAAGGCGCGCCAGCAAGGGTTCGAGGACGCGATCAGGAAACATCGCCTGGGAACCCCCATCGTGATCAGCCGGGATAGCGATCCCAAGGCGGACCACAGCGATTCGAAACTCGCACTGTTCGGGCAGCGCGTTGCCGAACAACTGCTCGCTATCGAGCCGCGCCCAACCGCCGTCGTCGCCATGAACGATATCCTGGCGATCGGTGTCCTGGCCGGGCTGCACAAGCTGGGACTCTCCGTCCCGGCGGATATGTCGCTGGTCGGTGTCGACGATATACAACTTTCCAGTCTGATCGTTCCGACGATGACGACCCTGCGGCCCAATTACCAAAAAATGGCCGAAAGCGCGATCGATTGCCTGCAATCGCGCTTACAGACTCCGGAGCGCCCCCGCTGCGAATACGTGTTCGCGCCAGACCTGATCGTTCGTGAATCGAGCACCGCGCCTGCAATTTCAGTTATCGGACGCTAAAACAGGAATTCTTAAAACATGAAATATAACTGCCAGCCTGCCAGAAGTCTGACCAGTAAACTGTCGATTCCGTTACTGGCGTCACTGGTGTCACCGGGACTGTTTCTTTCCGGTTGCGCTGCCGTGGGCAATGCCCCTGCGCGTATCTCACCCACCGTATATGAATCATATGACTGCGACCAGATTGCGGCTGAAGCGCACCTGACCTTGAATTATCTCAAGTCGTTCGACCTGCGCTGCAACGCAACTCCCGCTTGTGGCCCAAAAAAGGAACAGCAGGAACAAGAGTATAGACTACTGAAAAGTGAGTTTTTTGCGCTGCAAAGAGCCGCTATCCAGAAAAAATGTCCTATGGATCCCGCAGTATTGCCTGTCATTCCTGATTCCGCGCCTGAAAAAACAGGGAACAGGGATCACGGGGAATTTCAATTCCGGCATCAATAAGCTGAATCCGCAAAAAACGGCGTAGGGCGCAAAAGCAAAGCGCATTGCGCCGAAATGATGAAATGGGAATAGGTTGGCGGTGAGCGTAGCGAACCCCAACGCAATAAGCAACGAGTCATCCCAATGTTGGGGTTCGCTACACTCACCCCAACCTATAACGCTCCAATAGAATCAATAGCACTCATTTTGCTCCAGCTTGACAACACCGATGGTCAACAGCAAGTTGGCGAAGCGACGGGTTTCCGCCGTGGCAATGATCAGCGAGGTCATGGGGGAGCAAACCGCATCGTAAAAGGCGTACCGTTCCAGACGTGTCACAGGGGTACCTTCCGGCAGCATGGTCAGGTATTCGTCATGGATGGACGCTTTTTCGCCATTGGGAATCTGCATGATGGTGGCTTCCTGAACCGGGATGGCGTCCAGCAGAGCGGCCAGGACATCCGTGGTTTTCGGGATTCCCGGCGTCAGGTTGAGAAAAACCCTGGTCGCTCCGAGTCCCGATTTTGAAACAAAGGGGTAATTCCCGTCGGCAATCAAGACCTGGGAAAAATGCCCCGAACTGCCGAGCACTCTCAAAATTTCCGGATGCAATAATTTCGATTTCAGCATGTTGTCCTCTGTGCAATTATTTTTTCATCAAATACGGGTATCAGGGCTATTGCATACGAAGATGTCGTAACCAGTTGAAATAAAACGTTTACATTCAAGCAGTTATGACGTAGTATTGTAAACCCTAAGCCAATCTGGTTTACTCTCGATTTTTATCGGGAGGCGTCATGACACTGATAGAAGTGTTTTCCAGGGTGGAGGATCCGCGCCGGGGACCGGCGCGACGGC
>BNUC01000172.1 GCA_025997075.1 Betaproteobacteria bacterium
GCATAGCAACGACGACACCCTCACGGCGGAAGACATGGCGCTGGGCTACAAACAGCAACAGCGAGTGGAAGAAGCCTGGCGAACGATGAAGAGCGGCTTGAAGATGCGTCCCGTGTTTCACTGGGCGTCGCATCGCATTCACGCCCACATTGCCCTCACCGTACTCTCCCTCTTACTGGAACGCGCCATCGAACACGCTTGTCAGGACACTTGGCGCAACATCAGGAATGACCTGAAACAAATTCAACTGGCGCAATTGTCCAGCCCCAACAGTCGCGTCTGGCAAGTCACGGAACCCTCGACGGATGCCGTTAAACGATTGAAAGCATTGAAGATTAAGCCGCCCAAGCCCATCCTGAATCTGGATTGAGCGCGTTCCCCGCCTAGATACACACCCCTTTCGGTTACTTCGCCGGAGGCCTTGCGCTATGCGCCTTCCAGAGGTGTGTGTGTCTTAGCGGTGTCAAAGTCGGGCGGTATGATGCCGCAGCCACCTTCCTCCGACGAGCTATTTACTGCCCATTCTCGGACGGCGGCTGTTCAGGCCAACTCCACATGCCACGAAAAGCAATTTGCTGAACTTGACGCACACAACTGCATAGTGAGCCGAGTATGCACAGGCAGACTACAACCGTTAACGTGGAAAAATTTCAAACTGAGACACTACCGTCCCGAGCCTAGTCATATCGACAACGGTAAGATGTGACAAAGCCCCCCTGTTCATTACAAACTCCTCAATTTGGATAAACATTTTGATCAATAACTGTAATTTCGTGACCAGGAATGATATGCGCATTGATATTTTCTATTTTTTTCAAAGTTTCATAATATTCAAACAAATCAACATGCACTCCAGAAGGATGTATCAATCCGAATGTTTTATTCTCCAGAGCATCATTTATCTGAACAGCGTCACCGGCGATCAAATATTTTCCCTTTTCCGTGTCGACCAATACCCCCTGGCTCCCGGGCGTATGGCCGGGGAGGAAAATTAGTTCGATCCCATCCGCCAGCGGATGGTCGCCGTCAACAATTACAAATTGTTCTTTTGTGCATTCCCAAGGAGGAGTCAGCCCCATGTGCGCACATTCATAGGCCCGATACTGCGTCGGGAGTGGGAACTGCGCGAATTCCAGTTCCTTCTTCTGTACATAGATTTTCGCATGGGGAAACATGTCGTTATGAAAGCAATGATCCCAGTGCAGATGCGTATTGACGACGATCTTGATATCTTCAGGACTAACGTCATGTTGTTGCAGTTGGCGAGATAACGTCATTTCTTCAGTAATTGTCACAGGCATATGATACTTTTTAGCCCATTCTTCTCCGCAACAGCCCGTATCAACCAGGATCGGACTCTCTCCGCCTTTGATCAGAAACGCCAGCATGACGCAGGGGATTTTTGTTCCCGGGTTTCTGGCGTAACAAAGGGAAGATTGATCCAACAGCATTGTACCGAGAGGCAGTGGATATATTTGATACTTGCTCATGGCTAGCTCCTATTTCATCATGTTGGGCAGTAAGAGTACGATTTCGGGGAAGACGATCAGCACGGCCAGCACAAGTACTGCGCACAGGATATACGCCCACAAATGCCTGTTGATAATGATGTCGACCTTTTCGTTCATGAGACCCGCTGCTACGTACAGGTTCATGCCCACCGGAGGCGTGAGCATTCCGATACCCATGGTGATGACGAAAATGACGCCGAAAAATACTGGCGAAATGCCGTACTTCGGGAGGAGAGGAGAGAGAATTGGCGCCAGGATGAGAATGGCCGGAGTTGTTTCCATGAAAGTTCCCACAATCAGGAACAACAAGACCGTCATAGCCATAAACATCTGTGGCGTGTTGGCAATGTCCAAAACGAAGGCGGCGATTTGGCCGGGAATCTGAGCTCGCGTCATCAGGTAGCCGAAAACCGAAGCTCCCCCGACAATGAACATGACCACAGCCGACGTAATGACCGCGCTGCGGAATACGGAATAAATGGTTTTCGCGTCCAGTTCCTTGTATATGAAAATGCCCACGATAAAGCCGTACAGAACGGCAATCGCAGCAGCCTCCGTCGGCGTAAACACACCGGCGTAGATGCCGCCCAGCACGATCAGGGGCATCACCAGCGCCAACAGGGCCTCTTTGAAAGAGATAAATACTTCCCTAATAGAAAAGGGCTTGGGCTTGGGCAGGTGTCGGAATCCGAAAGCAATGCCGTATATGGACATACCCATCGCGAGCGCGAACCCGGGGATGATGCCCCCGATAAACATGTCGCCAATGGAGGTTCCGGTTGAAATTCCGTAAATGACCATGGGGGTGCTGGGGGGAATGACAATCCCGAGCCAGCCGCCGGATGCGACCGTCGTTAAGGCAAAATTTTTGGGATACCCCGCACGGATCATGGCCGGAACCATAATAGAGCCTATCGCCACGACCGTGGCGGAGGAAACGCCCGATATGGAACCAAAAAATGCACAGGCGAAGAACGAAACTACGGCAAGCCCGCCGGGCAGCCAACCGACCAATGAGTTGGCAAGATTGACAAGACGGCTGGAAACGCCCCCTTTGTCTAACAGACCGCCGGAAATGACGAAAAACGGAATTGCCATCAGCGCATACATATTTATGGAGTTATAAAACCTTTGCGCAATGACTGTCGGCGGTATATTCCCATAAATGAGCATAGGACCCAATGCCCCGCCCAGCAGAGCAATCGCAATGGGTGCGCCCAGCAGTGTCATCACGCCAAAAATTCCGAAGATTGCAAGAATCATGACAACGTCCCCCCGCCTTCAATTTCCAGGATCGGCTTTTCCAGCAGGTAGTCGTTGATAAACAGGAAAATCGACTGCAGCAGACAGATGGCAAAAAGAAAACTCATCGTGTAATAGATAATGTAATAGGGGGCTCTGAGTGCTGCGGTAAAAGAATCGAATTGCATGCTTTGGGAGGCGAGTTTAAACGAAATAAAACACAAAGCGCAGTACATTCCCATTACAACAAAAGACATAATAATCTTTACAACCTTGCCTGTAATTCCGGAAATTGCGTCTACAAGGAGTCCAACGCCAAGGTGAGACTTTGAACGCACGCCAAGACTGATGCCGACCACCGTACTCCCAAACAGCAAGTGCATTGAGATTTCTTCTCCATAAACATTAGGCATCCTTAAAACAAAGCGCATAAAAATACCGATTAAAACAATCACAATCATGAATGCAAAAAAAACGATTCCAATATTGGTTTCCACCTTCGTAAGATACTTGTCGAATGTATAGATACATCGCGCTAAAGTCGTATTTTGCATATATCCACCATGAAGATTTACGGAACCAGCGATGTTCACCGCCAGTTCCTTTGTCTCTATTTCGAAGAAGCGCGGTAATCATCCCACAGTTGCTGAGGAATGAAGCTCGGCACAAACTGAGGGTAGATATTTTTTTCAGCAAATTGCTGCCACTCGGCTTGCTCGGCTTCGGTATACTGGGTCACTATCAGCCCAGCTTTTTGCATTGTTTCGCGCCAGTTGTCTTCCATTTCCTGGCGAACCTTACGGGAGTGCAGTTTGGCCTGTTCGGCGGCCTTAACAACCCATCCCTGCTGCTCCGGCGTCAGGGAATTCCAGCGCTGCAAGCTCATGGACAACACGACCGTGCTAGGCCAGGAGCGCAACATGCTGAGGTAACGGGCGTGCTCGTAAAAGGAAAAAGAATAAATGGTTCCGATAGGATTGATTGTGCCGTCCACTGTGCCGTTTTGCAGCATGGTGTACACTTCGGACGTTGCGGACTGCACGGGGTTGGCGCCAAAGGCCTTTAACGAAGTGATGTAACCGGGAGCCTCCATGCAACGTATATTCAGGCCTTTCAAATCAGAAGGTTTTTTCAATTCTTTATTTTTAGTAAGAAACACACCAAAACCTGGGTCAATGAAAGCAAGTCCCTTGATATTTTGTTTTTGAAGGCCGTCCAGCAATTTCGCGCCGAACTTGCTGTCATAGGTTTTATAAACGCTTTCATAGCTTGAAAAAACGAAAGGCATATCAAAGACACTAAAGGATTTGTCAAAGTTTGAAAGTGTGGCAACCCCGCCAAGTGCCATATCCACAGACCCCAATTGATTACCTTCTTGTAATTCTCGCTCAGAGCCAAGTTGGCTGCTGTGGTAGGTCTTAACTTCAATGGAGCCGCTGGACAGTTCCTTCAATACTTTCGCAAAATGATTGGCCGCCTGACCGGTGGGAGTTGCTTCAGCCAAGGCGTAGCCGAGATCAAGGGAAAGCGGTTGGGCTGCCTGAGTGATGCTGGTCAGTGATAAGGAGAGCACTCCTGCCAAAATAAGTGTTATAGACCGTTTCATATACATACTCCCTTTCTTTGTCAAAAAAATCTATCCCACATCACTTACCGATGTGGTGCATGGCCGCGATGCCCAAAGGGGGTGGACATTAGGCATCCGCGAATTCGAACCGGGGTAAGGCAACGCCGTCATCCATGGCTGTGACGACGAGTCTGACGCGGCGTCCAATGAGCTTATCTCCCGGCTCTGGATTCGTCGTCAGGTTACTGATGATTGTCTGCCCTTCATCGAGACAGACGGCGATGACGTTGTACGGAGCGGGATACTGGGGCAGATACTGTTTGTGGAATGTCACCCACGAGAGAATCTTTCCTTCTCCACTGACGGGCTTCCATTCGTATCTCGAGGAAAGGCATGTCGGACAGGCTGGTCCCGGAGGATAGCGCCGTGCGCCGCAATCCGAGCAGCATTGCAGATACATTTGGCCTGTCTGTTTGAGATAGTCCCAGAAAGGTTGGTCGTAGAGGCCAAGGATGCGCGAGGGGGTAGCTGTGATTTGCATGGTATTCATATGTTATACCCCATAAATGATGGAAGTAGCCTTCCCTGCGATGTCAGACGTATAGTGAACACGTTGGCAATCTCGGATCTGGCGCGCGCCGCACTCACCTCGCAACTGTCTGACGCATTCTATCTGGTGGTTCCAGCCCTGCATGTAACTTTCGGATAGATGTCCCCCACTGGTGTTGACCGGTAGCTTGCCGGCGAGCCCGATGCCTTCTTCCCGCATGAAGCGGCCGGCTTCGCCGGTCTTGCAGTAGCCATAGCCTTCGAGTGCGAGAGCGACGTGGACGGAGAAACTATCATATACTTGTAGGATATCTATATCTTTCGGATCGAGGCCGGAAATACCGAATATCTGCTCCGCAGCGGCTTGCTGAGCGGATCGGTAGAAATCTGTCAGACGAGGTTCGAGGCTCGTGGCTCCTTTGTTGATATCAAAACGGCTGAGTGCTTCGATGAATACCGGCCTGGATGACATTTTTTTTGCCAGCTCCGCTTCAGCGATGATTAGCGCGACTCCTCCGTCATTGATAAGACAGTAGTCGAACAGACGCAGCGGCTCGGTGATGTACGGCGCGGCCATGTAGTCCTCGATCGTGATGCGCTTGCGCTGGATCGCATGGGGGTTGAGCGACGCCCCCTCTCGCTGGGTCACGGCAACGTGTCCGAGGTCACGCTCGGTGACACCGAATAATTCACTGTAGCGCCGGAACATCAGCGCATAGAGGGCACCCTGCGACGTCATCCCCCAGGGGGAATGATAAACATAGGAAAGATACTGGTCTGCACCCTGCGCCTGCGGTCCACCGTACTGCGTTTGCGCCGAACGCTGGTCGTTGCCGTAGACGAGGGCGACCACGTTCGCCTGCCCGCTTTCGATGGCCATGCAGGCCTGGAAGACAGACATGACTGCGTCGGACTGGTCGCCCCAGCGTACGTTCATGTCCAGAATCTCGGCCATCCGCTCGTAAGCGGTCGTGGGGCCGACTATCAGGCCGTCAATCTGGCCGCGCGCCACACCTGCGTCGGAAAGCGCGTTGCGGAAAGCAGTCACGGCATACCCGTAACTGTCGTCGGGACGCTCGCCCGCCCGGGTACGCGCCCAATCCCCCACCCAGTCAGTATGCCCGACACCGATGACGGCTGCTATGCGTTTTGATCTTTTCATTTGAACACTCCGGAGGCTTCAAAGTTATCCAATTCGTCCGATTTCAGCCCGAGCAGTCCGGACAGGACCTTCCGGGTGTGCTCGCCCAAGAGTGGCGGCCTGACGAGTTCTATCCTCTCGCCGTCGACGCGATACGGTGGCGAAGCGTACAGGCTGCGGCCCAACTCGGGATGGTCGACGCGCTGCCAGTATGCACGCGCGGCGAGTTGAGCGTCGTTCTCGATCAGGTACCGGGCGTTGGCGACATGAGCGGCGGGAATGCCGGCCTGCCGTAACGCGGCGGCGACTTCGCCCACCTCGCGCCCTTTTGTCCAGGCGGTAACAATCTCATCAAGGGCGACGCGGTTGGCTACCCTGTCCCGGGGGGTTGCATAATCGGGAACATCGGCGAGGGCAGGCTGTTCCATGAGGGCCACCAAGGCGCGCCACGCCTGATCCGAATCAACTGCAACCGCGCACCACGAATCCTCGCCCTTGCACCTGTAGATGCCGTGAGGAGCCATTTCCCGGGAGGTGTTCGAACCTTGCGGCGGGTCTTCGCCGGCTAAGGAACTGTTACCAAACAAACTAGGCAATTACATTAAGACAGGAGAGATTCTGTAGTTCCATTCGCCATGGAATTCTGCGGGTTTGATATTCAAACTTTCATAATCTTCATCTGAAACCTTGCC
>BNUC01000173.1 GCA_025997075.1 Betaproteobacteria bacterium
CCCCCTCACCCGCCCCTGCCGGGGCACCCTCTCCCGCAAGCGGGCGAGGGAAAGCAAACGCCGCTCATGTTTCTCCATGAGTTTGCATCCCCTCCCAAAACGATCGCCGAAACCCCAGCCCTTAGGCCGGGGTATGGCCCCCCATCGCCTTGAAGAGTGGGGTTTCAACCAGAGTTAGTTTTACGATGAAATTAGATCGCCTCTAAAAACCAAAAAATCCACTCAAAGCCCGCCTTCGCCTCGCCCGTCATTCGCCGATCGTGTCCGGCGCCATTTGGGGGATCAGGACCGTCAACTCCTCGCACTTGCTGGACGCCAGGTCGTAGTTAGAAAACTCCACAAAAAGGCATATTTCATCAATGAACCTGTCTGCTTCCACGCATAGGGTGGCTTTTTTCAATTCCGAGGCCAGGGCGTTTGCGCCCTTCGTATCGCAATTGAGGCAAAACTCCGACAGTTCCTGAAGTTTTGCCGTCAGTGACGCGACCGATATTTTTTTCTTTTCATGACCTATTTTATTTGCTTCAGCCATAAGCGAAGATTGCAACAATTCCGCGCGGAATTTTCTCATCCTGTTAAAAAATTTTTCGGTCTGATCCATGCATTTTTTGATGTCGCCTGTCTTTGAAGCTGTTGCCAGCTCAGCAGCCCAATCGGACAAAAAATCGTTTCCGATGTTGGCCAGAACGCCCGTTAGCGCGTGCAATCGTATAAAGTAGTCCTCCCGGTTTTTTTCTTTCATGAACTCGCGTATGTCATAAATATCCTTATCCAGCCCGTTGCAAAACTGGGAAAGTATGTTGACGTAAACGGACTTGTTTCCATTAACATGGCCGATTCCCTTGCTTATGCTCAAATCAGTGACTCCAACAGACACAGCAGACGCAGCAGTGTCAAACCTGGGGAGGGGCTCCTTGGTTTCTGCAAGCGGCGAGGATGGAACATTATTGTGCAACAGAAGCTCATTGGGCAGCCATTTGAGCAAGATTGCGCTCATGTCGTGGTACTTGATCGGTTTGGGGATAAAATCATTCATCCCTCCCTCCAAAAAAACTTCGCGTGAGTTGGAAGCGACGTTGGCTGAAAGCGCTACTATTGGCAATTTTTTGTAATATTCCCCATCCAGACTGCGTATGCGGCGTACTGTCGCAATGCCGTCAAGTTCAGGCATCATGTGATCCATGAAAACAAGGTCATATTTTTTGTTACGTATCATTTCAATCGCCGATAGGCCGCTTTGCGCGGTCTCTGCCTTTATGCTATGCCTCGCCATATAGGCAACCGCGACTTTCAGGTTAATGCTGCTATCGTCGACGATCAAAACTTTCGCGTCCGGCGAAATCTGTATGGGGCCGGTATTTTTATTTGTTGACATCAGTTTTGTTCCTCCTAATTCCCGGTTATTTGACGTCACGGCGTTGCGCGGATGGCATCGGCTCGCCCGTTTCGTCACCTGCGCTTGGCGGCGGTTCCGGAATCAGCCGTTCCAATTCCGCCAGCACCAGATGCAACTCGTTCTCCAGTGTTTTAAGCTGACTGTCCGTACAACCGCCGCCGTCGTCGTCGTCGGCCAGCGCCATTTCCACCGCGAGCGCCGCCTGCCGCAACCGTTCGGCGCCGATCAACGCGGCCGTGCTTTTCAGCGTGTGCGCCAAACGGCGCGCTGCTTCGCTTTCATTTGCCGTGAGCCGGTTCCTGATCTCCTCGATGACGCCTTGATGTTCCTGCCTGAAATCGACAAGGATTTCCCGGTAGAGCTGTTTGTCATTCTCCAGGCGGGCGATCCCCGCGTCCTGGTCAATGACAATGACTGCGCGGCTGTCACCTTCCCCGCCCCGCGCGGGAGCAGAGGACTGCTCGGTCCGGCGGCGCTCGGTCCGGCGACGATCGGTATTTCGCCTTTCTTTCATCTCGTCCCACGCAACTTCCGGGAAGGTCAGTTTGTCCGGCGGCAGCCATTTGATAAGCACCGCGTTCAGTTCGTGGGGTTCGATCGGCTTTGAAATAAAGTCATTCATGCCCGAGGCAAGAAAAAGTTCCCGCGCTCCCGCAATTGCGTTTGCCGAAAGCGCGAC
Source organism: Betaproteobacteria bacterium (assembly GCA_025997075.1). Lineage (GTDB taxonomy): Bacteria > Pseudomonadota > Gammaproteobacteria > Burkholderiales > Rhodocyclaceae > Propionivibrio. The sequence goes on from BNUC01000173.1 coordinate 2,076, forward strand.
GATGGGTATTTTTGTATAGCGCTCTCCATCCAGCATGCGGATACGCCGGGTGGTTTCAAGGCCGTCCATGTCCGGCATCATGTGATCCATGAAAACAAGGTCGTACTGCTTCTCCTGCAACATTTTCAGCGCAGCGGCGCCACTGTCCACCGCATCCGCCTGTATGCCGTGCCGCAGCAGATAACCGAGTGCGACGGTGAGATTGGTGGTGTTGTCATCCACCACCAGGGCCTTGACCTCCGGCAAGGCCATGACGCGCTGCAAGCTGCGCGTCTGCCTGATGTTGTCGGGGTTGCCCTCCACAAGCGGCAGCAGGACGGTAAAAACCGAGCCTTTACCGTATTCGCTTTCCAGCAGGATTTCGCCGTCCATCAGATCGACAAGTTTTTTGACGATGGAAAGACCGAGACCGGTGCCGGTAATCCCCCGGTTTTTCATGGAATCCACCTGCTCAAAACGGTCGAATAATCTTGCGAAATTCTCCTTTTTTATGCCGACGCCCGTGTCTTTCACCGTGATGGACAGATAAGCGCCGCTGTTCTTTTCAAGGCGTTCCAGCCGCAGCTCCACATAGCCGCTCTGGGTATATTTCACGGCATTGCCCACAAGATTGACAATAATCTGCCGTATGCGGATTTCATCCCCGGAAAGTACACGCGGAATGTCGCTGCTGATGTCATGCCTGAAGTCCAGGGATTTCCCCGACACCGTAAATCGGGTGACGGAACAGATATTGTCATATAACGCGAAAATATCGTAGTCCGCCAGAATCAGCTCCATCTTGCCGGCCTCGATTTTGGAAAAATCCAAAATGTCGTTGATAATGGAGAGCAGGGAGTAGGACATGCGCTTGATGTCCTGAAAATAACGCTGCTGCGTCGCGTCCAGATTATCCGTGCGCATCAGATCGCTCATGCCGATAATCGCATTCATCGGGGTACGGATTTCGTGGCTCATCGATGCGAGAAACTGGCTTTTGGCCTCTGAAGCGGCTTGCGCCGCCTGGGTTCTTATTTCCAACTCGCGGCTTCGCCTGTCGGCCTCGTGCATTTTCTGTTCATTGGCCTTGATTTCACGCAAGTCGCGGATGTAGGTTGCAAGGCAATGGATGCCGTTCCATTCAACGCGGACCAGGGTGATTTCCACCGGAAGCTGTTCCCCCGCAGCCGTGGCATACATCCACTCAAGAGACTGGTAACCGGTCTCAAAGGCCAATTGGATGGACCTGAGTCTACCCTTTTCGCTGTTGGTTCCATCCGGCTGAAATTCCGGCATCCACGAAGAATAAATCTTGAGGAATTCTTCCTTGGTGGCTACGCCAAACAAGCGGGGCGCAGCTAGATTGCAATCGATTACCGTCGCCTCATTGTCCAGAAGAAGGCAGGCCAGCGGCGTGGTGTCCAGCATGGTGTGCGTCCGCTCTTCCGCGGCGATGCGTTTCTGTTCCGCCAAATCCCTGGATATCGCCCCGGCTATGATACTGCGCACCATGCTTACAAGCTGTATGTCGCTTTCATTCCAAATCCGGGCGCCGGTGCAGTCCTCAATGCTCAACAAGCCCCAATATTTACTATGTATGTACAACGGCGCCCAGATAAAGGAATTGAGCCCGACAATACCCATCGCCTCATACTTTCCGTCCGCTTCAGTGTGAATGTCATTGCAGCAAATGATGGGAATGTCCTCCCCCTGAAGCCTGACCCTGGGGAACGAGCCGACGATGAGCTCGTCCAGACCCGTCCGCGCGACGGGGATTAAATCGTCGGAAGCGCACCAGTAGTGGAAGGGCTTGCTTTCTCTGGTTTTGTCGTCGACAACACTGACCAGCACCCGCGAGGCGCCGATGAATTCCCCGGTCTGGCGCAGAGCGTGGCTGATGAGGCTGGATATGTTCTCCTCGAAGATAAGTTTCTGGGAGATATCCGCCATCAGCGCCTCTTCTTCAAGGCGGCGGCTAATCAGGGACTCGTTGTGGTTGCGCCGCATGGCGTTGGCGATGAGCAGGCCGCCGGAACGCAGGAGTTCCTCCTCGTCGCTTGAGAAAATGCGCTCCGCATGGCAATCGTCAAAAGCCACAAAGCCCCAGAATTTATCCTGAAAGAACAGCGGTACCGCTAAAAAGGAGAGAACGCCCTGGGGCAAAAGCTGGTCCCGCTCCGCCTGGGAAAGAAGGCGCACAATGCCGCCAACGCTCTTCCCGCTGGAGAGTGTTTCCTCCCAACCGGGGAGTGTCCTGCTATAGGAAATGTCCCGGACAATGGCCTTGCCCTGCTGTGACTCGACATTTTCCGACCATTCGAAAACCTCGGTACAGTACAGCGCGCCGTCCATGCTGTGGTTCTTCCAGATGCGGAAACGGTCCGCATTTATGCCCCGGACCATGATACCCATGCTGTGCCGCAAGTCTTTTTCAAAGGTGTCGGCTTCGGATTTCAGAAGCATGGCGGAGACCGTGTTTATGGTGTCGAGCATGGTTTCCCGCCGCTCGATTTCCACCAGCATGTTGTCATGTTCCAGAGCGCGGGCCAGCATCAGACTGCCGGATTGCAGGATATTTACCTCTGTTTCGGTGAAGCTACGCTCTTTCCGGCAATCGTCAAAGCTGACAAAACCCCAGAAATAGTTTTGCAGAAAAATGGGAATGACCAAAAGGGACTGGATGCCATACGGCGAAAGCCACGCCTGTTCAACTTGCGAAAGCTTGCTGGTCGGACTGTTGATGACCTGTTTTTGTTCAAGCTTGACCTTCCAGTAAGGGAATCTTTCGCTGTAGGAAAAACTTTCCTGGTTCTGTACTGTGAGATACCGCGAGAGACGTTCCGAACTGGCGCTGTCCTGCCATTTAGACATGTTCTTGTAGTAAAGCTGGCCGTCCCGCATCTCGTTGCGCCAGATTTGGGCGCGTTCCACGTCCACGCAACAGGCCATGGTTTGCAGGCTTTTTTGAAAGGTTTCGGCCTGGTTCCCTTTCTCCATGATGAGCAAACCCAGGGCCATCTCGTTCACCGCATGCAACATCGCTTCCTGTCGGGCAAGCTGCATGTTGGCGTTGTTGAGTTTTTCACGTTCTTTATAAAAGATGTCGGCGCGGAATTTGGCGACAAGGCCCATGAACAAAGCGGCGAGAAGGATAGCCAGGAAATTGTCCAAGGCTTGCTGGAATTGGGTGAGGGGCAGCGTAAAGCCGGGGAAGGCGTAATCAATACTGTAGCAGGCAAGGATAACGGCGATCTGGACGATAAGCAGAAATACGAGAGGCTTGCCCTTCATTATCAGGAAGATAAGGAAGATGCTAAGCACAAAATACGAGTCTATGCCGCTATGCGTGCCTCCCGTTGTAAAAAAAATGAAAGGGAAGGCGATGTTGCCCTGAATAAACAGATAAATCCCTCCGCCAAGGGAATACAGGCGGGTGCGGGTGATGAAGTAAAAAATACCGAGAAGCATGGGCAACAGAGAGACTGTCACCCAAAACGCTGCGTCAACGCTCCCTTCCATATAGCGGGACATTACGCCGACCCCCAAGGCCAGAATTCCGAACAGGTACACTACATTCAGCGTTCGTACCTCCATGGGGAGGGCATCAGAAAACAAGTGGCGCGCAAGCCAATTTTTCGGATTTTTCACGAGAATGTCTTTTGTATCTGAGGGGTTACGATGTCGGCATTCATGCAATCGCCCTGATCTTCGATCCCGCCGTCGTTGACAATCGGCGCGTTCTTCGATGCCGCCCTACCTTGCTTGCTTGCTTGCTTGCTTGCTTGCTTGCTTGCTTGCTTGCTTGCTTGCTTGCTTGCTTGCTTGCTTGCTTGCTTGCTTGCTTGCTTGCTTGCTTGCTTGCTTGCTTGCTTGCTTGCAAAAATTATGTTGCGAATATCTGATTTGTCAAGCTTTTTTACAATTTTTTTGCTTTTTTTATCACTGCTCCGCCATGAATCGGCCCGCGCATATCTCGCCCTAAGCGCTATTTCTAACCTCGTCATTCCCGCGAAGGCGGGAATCCAGAAAGCGTACTTTCGGCGCAACGCGCCGCCATTCTTTAATTGGTAGCCATTCGGCTGGAGAAAACGAACTGGATTCCCGCCTTCGCGGGAATGACGGGGATCCGCCTGCATGTGACCGCAAGCCGGCATGGGGTTGATACCTGATACCTGACATCTGATCCCTGAATTGAAAAACATGTGATTTTTGCGCGACACGATAGAAGAAACAAGGTTTCATATATTCCATGCTTTACCACAAAAATTCAAATATTTTTGCTAAAACAGGGATCAGGAATCAGATGTCAGCGAAGTAATCGGGCCGGAGCCGAAAATCGTCCCGAAGAAACACGGAGTGGTCGAAAATGGTGAAATTTTCATCGTAAAACCAACTCCGGTTTGAAACCCCACTCTTCAGGGCGGTGAGGGGCTCTACCCCGGCCTAAAGGCTGGGGTTTCGGCGATCGTTTTGGGAGGGGATGCAAACTCATGGAGAAACATGAGCGGCGTTTGCTTTCCCTCGCCCGCTTGCGGGAGAGGGTGCCCCGGCAGGGGCGGGT
>BNUC01000174.1 GCA_025997075.1 Betaproteobacteria bacterium
GAGGTATCGCTTCTGAGATCGGGGCGTAGGTTGGGAAAGCCGCGAAGCGGCGCATCCCGACGGTACTTATCTTCCGGCGCTGCGCGCCGCAAATGTACAACCGTCGGGTTGCGCTTCGCTTACCCAAGCTACGCAAAAACCCCCGTCGGAATGGGAAATGAAGGACGACACTTCCTGCGGAGTATGGCGATCCATCTTCCTCCCCCTCGTGGGGGAGAATGCTCCGAATTTTGGTAAAAGCGCAGGAGAGGGGGCGGCGGTTCAGCGCGAAACAGTGCTGGAACAGGCCCGATCCTCCCCCTCACCCGCCCCTGCCGGGGCACCCTCTCCCACAAGGGGAGAGGGAAAGCAAACGCCTGCTCATGCTTTACCATGACAAATATATTCATGCGATTGCCCTGACTTGGTGAACGCTTTCGTGGCGCGCTGTTCGGTTTGTGAAGTAACATCCGTGATTCCATCCATGTTTTCCCGTGATCCTCGCGGTGCGGTTTTCTCTTCCGATGTCTTTTTATCCACGACGCACGCTGGCGCGCGCCCTGATTGTTTCCCTGCTGGCGCATGTGGGCCTGCTGTTCGGCGTGGTCAGGATTCTTCCCGGGCATGTCGATGCACCGGCCGTGCTTGTCCTCAGGGTGGTGGCGATGAACCGGGCTGTTTCCGGGACTACGCCTCTTCCTGCGCCTGCCGCTGCCGTGGAAGCGCCGACGCAGCCGCATCCCGCGCCTGCCGTCGCTGCGGAAGCGCCGCCGCTACCAAACCCTGTGCCTGCCGCCGTTGTGGAAGTGGTGGCGCATGGTGAAGCGCCGGTTTCTTCCAGGGTACGCAAAGTTGTCAGCAAAAAACTGGTGATTCCCGATTCACGACCGAAAGAAATTGCTGTTCCGGCGGCGCCTTCCATCCCGGTTGTTTCTGAAGTTTCTGAAGCCGAAGTGACAGCGTCGGCAGCACCCCAGGGCAATATTGAAAGCTCCCGGGGTGACGTTGCGCGGGCAAGCGCGCCGACGGTTCCATCCGGGACAACTTCATCCGGCGCAGGGTTTGGACGGCGGGATGGAGTGGATGGAGTGGGTGGCGTGGGTGGAGTCAGTGCCGATGATGTCCGGCAATACCGGCTCGCCCTGCGAGCAAACGCCCGGCGCTTCAAACGTTATCCACCGCTGGCGAGGGAGAGGGGATGGGAGGGGACCGTGGAGATCACGCTGGATTTTCGGCATTCTGGTGTTGAGCCTGTTCTGTCGATCACCGGTTCGAGCGGGAAAACAATTCTTGATGAACAGGCGCTCGAAACACTCCGCCAGGCCGTCCGTCAAACCGAGTTGCCCGAGGGACTCAAAGGCAGGGATTTCCGGATGCCGCAGGAGATTAGTTTCAGTCTCGAAAACGAATAGCGGGCTCAGGGTGGCGGCAGAGTGCTTTCATGGAATCCGAAGGCGCCGGAACGGCGGTCCATGAAATACGCTTCCAGGCAGAAAATACTGCTGCGGAACGCCACCTTATCCCAGGGGATCTGATGCTCGTCGAAGAGCATCGTTTCGAGGCTTTCCTCGCCGGCGCCGAAATCGGCATTGAGCAGTCGAGCCCGATAGAACAGGTGGACCTGATTGATATGCGGGATGCTGACCAGTGCGAAGAGCTGCTCGATGGCAACACGCGCGCAGGCTTCCTCGCCGGTTTCCCGCATGGCGGCCTGCGCCGTTGATTCGCCGTTTTCCATGAAGCCGGCGGGCAGCGTCCAAAGTCCGTAGCCTGGTTCAATGGCGCGCCGGCAAAGTAGTATGCGGTCTTCCCATTCGGCAATGCAGCCGATCACCAGTTTGGGATTGAGATAGTGAATTTCGCCACACTGCGGACAGACGTGACGCGGGTGCGAATCACCTTCGGGAATGCGCAAGACGACTTTGGCGCCGCACTGGGTACAGTAGTTCATGTCCGATCATCGTCAAGGAATGTACAGATTCTATCCGATCCGGAATGTGTCGGTTTTGCGTCAGATGTGTCAGATGCCGTTTCAGGGCAACTTTCTCCTGAGTGTTTCCAGTCGCCTTGCATCCCGTTACAATGACGTCGGACAAGAGAATGCGCGTCCCGGATCGGCGTGACTCGGAGGATTGGAATGTTTCTTATTGTCGGTTACATCATCATACTGGCGTCATCACTCGGAACTTACGCGGTGCATGGCAGTCTGGCCGCGCTCTGGGTGCCGACGGAATATATAGCGCTCGTCGGACTCACGTTTGGCGCCTTCGTTGCCAGCAACGATCCCAAGGTCATCAAGTCGACGTTCGGCGCCTTGCCCAGTCTGTTCAAAGGCTCCAAATACAACAGGGCGGCTTATGTCGACCTGCTGGCCATGTTGTTCGAAGTGCTCGCCAAGGTGCGTAAGGAAGGCTTGATGTCGATCGAGAACGATGTCGAGAACCCGCATGACAGCCCGGTTTTCAGCAAGTATCCGTCGATTTCCCGCGACCATCATGTCATGGAGTTCATCACCGATTATCTGCGCATGATGGTCGGCGGCAATCTCAACGCGCTGGAGATCGAGAATCTGATGGACATGGAGATCGAGACGCATCACCACGAGGCGGAAGTCCCCGGCCATGCCGTGAGTGGGGCGGCTGATGGCTTGCCGGCGTTTGGTATCGTGGTCGCGGTGATGGGCGTGGTCAACGTCATGGGGTCGGTCGGCGAGCCGCCTCCGGTGCTTGGCAAGATGATCGGCGGCGCGCTGGTCGGCACTTTCCTGGGTATCCTGCTTTCCTACGGCATCGTGACGCCGATTTCTTCGTTATTGGGGCAGAAGGCCAACGAAGGGTCGAAAATCTATCAGGTCATCAAGGTTGTTCTTCTGGCGTCGATGTCAGGGTATGCGCCACAGGTGGCGGTCGAGTTCGGCCGTAAGGTGCTTTTTTCCAAGGATCGGCCGAGCTTTATCGAACTTGAGGAAGAACTCAAGTCGCGTAAGGGTAAGTAAGCATGAGCGAAGATCTCCGCCCGATTGTCATCAAGCGCATCAAAAAAAGCGCCGCCGGGCATCATGGCGGGGTGTGGAAGCTGGCGTACGCCGATTTCATGACGGCGATGATGGCTTTCTTCCTGCTGATGTGGTTGTTGTCGTCGACGTCCGAAAATGATTTGAAAGGGGTTGCCGAGTATTTTCAGAATCCCTCCAAGGTGAGTCTGACCGGCGGTTCCGGATCGGGCGACGCCACCAGCATCCTGAAAGGCGGCGGCAAGGATCTGACCAGTAGTACGGGTCAGGTCAAGCGGGGAGATATCGAAGCCGAAAAGAGGAGGCAAACGGCCGAGGAACTGCGCAAGGAATTCGAACGGCGCGAAAAAATCTCGCTCGATGAACTCAAGGTCAGCATCGAGAAACTGATCGACAACAATTCGACACTCCGCCAGTTCAAGAGCCAGTTATTGATGGACGTTACGACGGAGGGGTTGCGCATCCAGATCGTCGACGAGCATAACCGTCCTATGTTCGATACCAGCAGCGCCGAGCTCAAGCCCTACTCGAAAGAGATTCTCCGTGAAATCGGCAAGGCCCTGAATGCAGTGCCCAACAAGGTCAGCTTCGCCGGACATACCGACGCGGCGCAGTTCAGCGGTGGCGAGAGGGGGTTTTCCAACTGGGAATTGTCGGCGAACCGGGCTAATGCATCGCGGCGTGAAATGGTGTTGGGTGGAATGGACGAAAACAAGGTGTTGCGGGTGGTCGGTTTGTCGTCCATGGTTCTTTTCGACAAAAACGATCCCTTGAGTCCATCCAACAGACGCATCAGTATCGTGGTGCTGAACAAGCGGACCGAGGACGCCATGCTGACGGAGGATGGGTTCGCTACACTGAATGTCGACGGTTCCGATGAATCGGAGGCCGCATTGGTTCCGGAAAAGTCTCGAGAATGATCCTGAATGCAAGGCTATCCTGCTGAAATGAGGGAGCAACTCGGAAAGGTGGAAGAGGTAGCGCATGATTGCAAATAATGTCCCCCTGGTGAAACCGTCGCTGCAACGTGAAAGCGACAAACGTGAGTTTGTCTTCACGTTGGCCGATTTCGAGCAAATTCGCAAACTGATTTACGAACATGCTGGAATCTTGCTTTCGTCCACGAAACAGGACATGGTTTACAGTCGCCTGGCCAGGCGCTTGCGTGAAAGAGGCTTGAAAACCTTCAGCGAATACCTGGCGATACTCAAACAGAGCGACAAGGCTGAGTGGGAGGAATTCGTCAATTCATTGACAACCAATCTCACGTCGTTTTTCCGCGAACCCCATCATTTCCCCATCCTTGGTGAGTATTTGAAGAAATTGCATGGCAAGCCGTCGATCAAAATCTGGTGTTGTGCTTCATCGACCGGTGAGGAACCGTACAGTATCGCCATGACGGTCGTGGAAACTTTCAACAATTTCAACGTTCCCGTGTCGATTTTCGCGTCCGATCTGGATACCAAGGTGCTCGCCACGGCTTCGAAAGGCGTTTACGCGCCCGACCGGGTGGATCGACTGCCACGGGAGCGTCTAAGCCGTTTTTTCGTGAAAACCGCCGGCAGCAGCGACGGCTCGTTTTCCGTGCGCCCGGAACTGCGCCGGCTGATCAACTTTCAGCGGCTGAATCTGCTTGAACCAAACTGGGGTGTGCACGGTCCACTGGATGTGATCTTTTGTCGTAACATCATGATTTATTTCGATAAGCCCACGCAATACAAGATACTCAAGCGATTCGTTCCGCTGATGGATCGCAACGGTCTGCTTTTTGCCGGGCATTCGGAGAGTTTTCTGTATGCATCGGACCTGTTCCATTTGCAGGGGAAAACCGTTTATGAGTTGGCGAACAAGGGCATGGTGAGATGAACAAATCCCCCCTATCGGGAACGGTAGCCCGGCTGCTGGTGGCCGTCAGCCGTGTCATTTTCGTTGGCTCATCAACGGGTGGGACGGAAGCGCTCAAGATTTTCCTGCTGGGATTTCCAGCCAATTGCCCGCCGACGCTTATCGTGCAGCACATGCCGAAAACTTTCACCGGATCTTTTGCGGCGCGCCTGGACGAATTGTGCCAGCCGCAGGTAATCGAAGCGCAAGGAGGTGAAATACTGGCTCCTGGAACCGTCTACCTGGCGCCGGGGCATGCTCACATGCGAGTGTGCCGGACGGGGGCCGGATATGCGACGGAACTGAGCCTGACTCCAACATTTAGCCTGCATCGTCCTTCCGTGGATGTATTGTTCGACTCGGCGGCTGAAGTGGTTGGCCGCAACGCCATTGGAGTCATCCTCACGGGAATGGGGAAAGATGGTGCCAACGGCTTGCTGCGTATGCGGCAAGCGGGCGCCAGGACGTTCGGCCAGGACGAGGCGAGCTGCGTTGTCTATGGAATGCCTCGGGAAGCCGCGCTGATCGGGGCGGTCGAGGAGGTGGCCAGTCTTGATGTGCTGGCGCAGAGAGTCTTTGCTGTTGTCCGTCCAGGTTGAAACTTGTCGTATGGAGGGTATTTCTATTCCGTTTTTGTATTCCTGTATCACTGAAAAAAACGCTTCTGTCCCTTTGTTTATGCTAAGGAATGTGGTGAAATAGCAGGTAGTCGATTAAGATATGTGTAGTTAGTTGTACGATTGTCGACCCAAAAAGGGGATCACGAATGTCTGAACTGCTAAAAAGCGTAGATGCGCATACCAAGTTAGCTGGTACGAACAAGCTGGAAATCCTCATGTTTACGCTTGGTGTCAGCGCCAATACTGGACGGAGGGAGACTTTCGGCATCAATGTCTTCAAAGTCCGGGAGGTCATGCGGACCCCTCCCATTACCTCCGCCCCGGAAATGCCGGATACGGTGGAGGGTATGGTCAGTTTGCGTGGGATATTGGTTCCTGTGGTTGATTTGGCGAAATATGCTGGCGTGTCGACCGATTCGTCGCGTTCCATAATGATCGTCACCGAATACGCCGGGCATACGCAGGGTTTTTTGGTCGAAGGGGTGGATACCATCCTGCGCCTTGACTGGAGCCAGATGAAAGTGCCGCCGGATATGTTGACGGCGGAGTTGGGGGGGCTGGTTACGGCGGTAACGGAGTTGCCGGATGGCCGTTTGGTCATGATGATGGATGTGGAAAAAGTCTTGTCGGCAACGACCAAATACGACGATGATGTCGTTTTCCGCGATATCAAACCGCTGAACGATCCGTCACTGAAGGTGGTTTTTGCCGATGATTCGGTGGTGGCGCGCAAACAGATCGAGCGTACACTCAATGCAATGCATGTGAACTATGTCGAGGCGATCAATGGGCGTGCCGCCTGGGAAGAACTGGAGAAAGTCGCCGCGCAAGCCAAGTCGTCGGGCCGGGCGGTTTCGGATCTGGTGAGCCTGGTGTTGACCGATATTGAAATGCCTGAAATGGATGGTTATATCCTGACGAAAAAAATCAAGACCGACTCTCGCTTTGCGGGTGTTCCGGTCATCATGCACTCATCGTT
>BNUC01000175.1 GCA_025997075.1 Betaproteobacteria bacterium
GTAACTCATTGAGCAGCGGAAGTGTTTGCAGGATGCGTTTTTGCATCACAACAGTCTCTCTATTTTTCATCCAGATACTGTTCAGTATTTTTATTTAATTGTTAATGTTATTTGGTAACAATCCCTATGGCCTGGGCGGTGAAAGCCGTGCCGATAAAGTTGATCGTGGACTCCACCTGCGACAGGTCGATCTTCATACCCTCTCCCGTCAGGCGTTTACGCCGCAAGGCGGCGAGCACGGCAAAGGCGGCATGATAAGGGTTGGCCGCGTGGTCCGGGTAATGGGTACCGGGACCAACGGGAACGCCAGGGCCGTATGCGGTTGACCACATAAGGCCGGAGACCGAGCTTATCGTCATGCCGACGCCAATCATCTCGGCTCTGGGGCCGTCTTCCCCGTACATGGGCATGGACAAATAAATGATGTCGGGCTTGACTGTTCGAACCGACTCGTATCCAAGGCCAAGGCGATCCATGGCGCCGGGTCCATAGTTATTTGAAATGACATCGGATTGCCGAATGATGTCGAAGACGAGCTTGTGGCCAGCTTCGGTTTTGAGGTTCAGTACAACGCTTTTTTTTCCAGTATTGCGGGAGGCGAAATATCCACTCCGGTTAACTCCGTATTTGCGATCTTTGAAAGGACCACCGGTACGTACGGAATCGAGCCGAACGGAACTTTCGATCTTGATGATATCGGCGCCGAAATCGGAAAATATCTTGGTGCCGAAAGGGCCTGCTCCCGCCCAAGTGAGATCCACGAAGCGCACTCCTTTCAGAAAATCGGGTTTCATACCAGCTCCTTCATCATCGCATTGTGCTCGCCCAACGTCGGCGCACGGCCGGTAACCCATACCTGCGGTGTCAGTTTGTAGGGCGCCCCGGGGAAACGTATTCTTCTTCCGCTTTCCATCTCCACTTGCGTAAAAAAATCACGATAAGCGAGCTGAGGATCAGCGATTACATCACTGACGCGGTTCACCGGTCCCATGACGATGCGGCGTGCTATCGCCTGGCGCGTCAGTTCTTCCTTATCGAATAGGGTCGAGAAAGTGGTGAATACTGCACGGAACTCTTCGCGTGCATCTTTTGTCGTCCGCCATTCCCGGTCCAGCCATCGTTCCTGCGAAAAAAAAGTTCCTGCCGGATGTTCGATCTCGGTTATCCAGGCTATCAGCGAATTCCATGAATTGCCGACTCGCGTAGGCGAGGAAAGAAAAACGAAACCATCACGGCAGGGGAAAATATCCTCGGCTGCGTCGCGTGTTCCCTCGCCGCCACGAACCGATATCCGCCGCTCAAGATCCCAGACCTGGATGGCGTTTTGCAGCGAATGCGCGATACATTCCTGTACCGAGACGTCTATCAGATGACCTTGTCCGCTCGTTTCCAGATGGTTGAGCGCAATGGCCGTAACGGTCGCCGCATATATGGACGGAACCATGGTCGCCTGTACAAACGGCAGCGCCAGGGGTTCGCGGTCAATGCGTCCCGACATCCAGGCAATGCCCCCCGAGGCCTGAAGCACGAGGTCGGAAGCGGGCGCATCGGCAAGCGGACCGGTCATGCCGTAGGGGGAAATGGCAGTGATCACGAGTTGCGGCATAGCGGCGCGAATCTGCTCCGCTCTGTCATAAAGCGGCCCGCCGCGCTCCACGAATACGACCTTGGCGCTGGCCAGCAACGCGTCAAGGAGTTCCCCGGCACGCGGGCTGGAAAAATCGAACACAACGCTTTTCTTGTTGGCGTTCAGAAATGTGAAGCGCTGCTCTGCCTCGGGCGTTCGCACACGGTCGGGCAAACCTTCGGGAGGTTCGAGGCGTATCACTTCGGCCCCGAGGTCGGCGAACAGTTTTCCCGCATAGAGGCCGTAACGGTACGTCATATCGAGAATGCGGATTCCCTGGTAGGGAGGCGTCTGAATGGTTTCTTTATCATTTGCCATGGTCTTACATCCTTTGCGGAAGCACTGTGATCAGTTTCGCGTTATCTCGGCTACGGCCAAAAATATACCCATTGCCTGATGTACTGAAAAATGATATTTTTTTTTAAAAATACATAAGTGAAAATTATATGAATAATTTGAACTTCCTCTCCCTTGAAGCTCTTTGCTGTATCGCGCGTCTCGGGACATTCCAGGCGGCCGCCGACCACATGCACATCACACAGCCAGCGATTTCAACGCGTATCCGCGAGCTTGAAACACGGCTTGGTTTTCCGATCTTTCAAAAGCGCGGCCGCAATATGGAACTGACAACGCAGGGCAGGGGATTTGTCAGACGCATCGACCCCCTGCTGGCAGCCATCAAGGATACCGTTCTCTCCATAGGAAACCCTGAGGCAGCCACTGGCCTCGTCTCTATCGGCATCAGCGAAAGCATCGGTTTTACCTGGTTTCCCAAACTGATTAACGCGGCGCGGCGCATCATGCCCCGGCTATCCTACTCGGTAAGCGTGGGGCTCACGGAAGATACGCAGCGCGATCTTGAAAACGGAAAATTCGATCTTGTTTTCCTCGCCATTCCGCTGAATTCGTATCGTTTTAAAACCTGTCCGGTCGGCTTGTTGAATATCCGGTGGGTAGGCGCGCCTTCCATGGTCGGTAACGAAGGCGGACTTTCCAAGCTGGATTGGCTGGATTTAATTACGAACTACCCGATCTGGTCTCTTTCAAAGGATTCCATTCTTTATCCGAGGTTGCGGGAAATCCTGGAGCGGGAAAAATTAGCTGTGGATGTCGATATTTGCGACAATGTCCTCACCATGGTGCAGCTTATCGTCGCCGGGACGGGAATCGGCATTCTTCCCGAGGCGCTGGTGAAAAAAAGCTTACTGGACGGCAGCCTCGTGGAGATCAGGAACGCGCCCCAAATTCCCAGCCTGCAAATGCAGGCTGCCTGGCAGGCCGACAGGGATCAGTTCATCATCCAGAATCTCGTGGATATTGCGACCCTGGTAACAACATTCCCGAAAAGCTGAGCACGCTTTGAGCCGTGACAGCGTAAGCGAAACTCTATTTCGCCGTTACGTGCTGAGGGGGGCACCTCAAAGACAATCTGTTCCCTGTATGCCCACATTCCCGTCGGCACTTGCCCCCACGGCCCGTGCGGAGGCGTACTCGAGCCACAGAGTTTATGTCGCATAAATTTTTATTATGAATAAATAAAAAAAAATATCACTTATCTGTATGATGCATGCCTGTTATTGTTACGCACCGTTGGTTCACAAGATGGAGATAAAACATGACGGAGGCACTGAGCGTACTATGAAAAAATTTATCAACAACCCTCGCAATGTAGTGCGAGAGATGCTTGAAGGGTTCGTTTCGCTAAATCCGGATCAGGCGCTGCTGAGCGATGCGGATATCATCATTAGAGCGGATTTGCCGGAGCCTCCGCAGAGAAGGGTTGCGGTTCTCTCCGGAGGTGGCAGCGGCCATGAACCGGCGCATTCCGGCTATGTCGGGGAAGGGATGCTGACCGGAGCTATAGCGGGTGAAGTATTCACGTCGCCCAGCGTTGACGCGGTGCTTACGGCTATCCGCGCGACAGCCGGCCCGAACGGCGCGGTATTGATTGTCAAAAACTACACGGGCGACCGGTTGAATTTCGGATTGGCCGCGGAATTGGCGACGGCTGAGGGAATTCCGACGGAGGTTGTCGTTGTCGCGGACGATGCGGCGTTACGGGAGACCGTTGAGCCGGAGCGGCGGCGAGGTATTGCCGGTACGGTACTGGTTCACAAAATTGCGGGAGCCGCAGTGGCCGCGGGTGCCAACCTGCAGGAAGTTGCGGCGGAAGCGCGGGCGGCCGCCGCTTCCCTCCGCACAATGGGGGTTGCCATCGGATCGTGCACCGTTCCGGCGGTCGGCAGTCCGAGTTTTTCGCTCGGCGACAAGGAAATGGAGCTGGGGCTCGGTATTCATGGCGAGCAAGGGGTTCGCAAGGCCAATATCGTTCACGCGGACATGATCGTGGACACGATACTGGACACGCTGATCACGGATAAAGGCAATGCCGCGGGCGACCGGGTCGCGCTCCTGGTAAACGGGTTGGGTGGAACGCCCCCCATGGAGTTGGCCATAGTCGCGCGGCGCGCGATGCAGCGCTTGCGTGAGGAGTCCCTGATCGTTGAACGGGCTTGGTGCGGCACGTTTATGACGTCCCTGGAAATGCCGGGCGTGTCTCTGACGCTGCTTTCCCTTGATGACGCGCGAATTGCGCGCCTTGACGCCGAGGCGCACGCGCCAGCCTGGCCCGGAATAGGCCTGATTGCCGAACCCCGCCAAGTCGAGGTAAAAATTGCGCAGGCCGAGGTTGCGGAACATACCGCTCCCGGCCCCCTTTCCTCCGTCCTGCAAAAAATGGCGCTGACCGTCGCCCAGACATTGGAGGAACAAGAGGGCACGCTGACGGATCTGGATATGCAAACAGGCGATGGCGACCTGGGGGTCAGCATGGCGCGCGGGGCCGCAGCTATCCGCTCCTTGCCGGACAGCGTCTGGGCCAATCCGGCTGTCGCCTTTACCGCGATAGGCAACGCAATACGGCGGGCCGTTGCGGGCAGTTCCGGTCCTCTTTATGCCGTCGGTTTGCTGCGCATCGCGCGTGCGCTCAACTTTCCGGGCGCAGAGGTAGACAAATTCGTCTGGGCGCATGCGTTTTCAGAAGGTGTGACCGCCATATCTACCCTCGGCGGCGCCAAACCGGGTGACCGGACGATGCTGGACGCACTGTACCCGGCTGCGGAAGCTTTTTGTGCCGCAATCGACACGGGTCAGACCCTGTCGGCCGCGTGGGAACGCGCAGTCGAGGCCGCTGACCGGGGTGCGGCCGCCACCGCATCCATGAAGCCGAAGCTCGGGCGCGCTGCGTACCTGGGAGACAGGGCCATCGGGTTTGAGGATGCCGGCGCGCGTGCCGTCGTGATCTGGATGAAAGCTCTGTGCGACAATGCCCGGTGAGGGAAAAAAAGAAATATGTGTGATTTGCCGCCATTCTGGCTGGAAGAAACGCACTGGATTCCGGCTTTCGCCGGAATGACGGTTTTTTTGCGTCAGTGAAACCCAAAATCCCAACCGCTGTTACTGCCCTGCTTAGTACTTATCCGTAAATAGCTTGTAATAATCAATCCCAAGGTTTATGCTGTTGTTTTGAACAGTGAGGCCGTGGAATATGAAGCGCTTGGCGAGTTGGGAAGTATCGGATGCATTCTGGAGCCGAGTTGAGCCCCTGATCCCGGTGACGCAACGCGACCCGGAAAAAAAATACCAACGCAAGCCGGGTGCCGGGCGCAAACCGAAGGCGGCGCGCACGGTGTTTGAAGGGATCGTCTATGTGCTGCGCACGGGGTGCCAGTGGAAGGCGCTGCCCAAAGAGGTGTTTGGGAGTTCGAGCGCCATCCACAAACGGTTCCTGGAGTGGGAAGAAGCGGGCGTATTCCTCAAGCTTTGGCAAAGCGGTCTGGCCGAGTATGACGAAATGGAAGGCATCGCCTGGACATGGCAGAGCATCGACGGGGCGATGATCAAAGCCCCGCTGGCTCAGGAATCTGTCGGGAGCAACCCAACGGATCGGGGAAAAAAATGGAAGCAAGCGCAACATGCTCACCGACGCGCGTGGCGTCCCGTTATCCGTCGTCGTCTGCGGGGCGAATCGCCACGATGTGAAGTCCTTGCCTGACGTGCTCGATGCCATCGTGATCCCGCGCCCACCCGCCACGGAAGAAGCCCCCCAGAATCTGTGTACCGATGCGAGCTATGTCGGCGAAACCGCGAAGTCGCAAATCGAGGCGCGGGGCTACATCCCGCATGTTTGTCCCAGAGAGGAGGAGATTAATGCCAAAGCAAAGAATCCGGGCTACAAACCCCGTCGCTGGGTAGTCGAAGCCTGTCATTCCTGGCTCAATCGCTTCCGCAAGTTGCTGGTGCGGTACGAGAAAACGCATCGAAGCTACATGGCCTTGGTGATGATTGCCTCGGCTATGATCGCTTTCCGAAAAATCTCAGGAAAAATTAATATTATTTACGGATAAGTACTTAATTCTCTTATCACAACGTGATGTGGTTACTAATTCGGTCAAGTCGGGTTTTAATGCGAAATGGAATAAGCCTCGCCAGGCATTCATAGCGGATTCCCGCCAAGTCTTGCAGGAATTCTTTGTCAATGCGATCAAGCCGGAACACGCTATTCCGTTGTCGTCATTGAAATGGCGCGGAAAATCGCCGCAACGCGCTAGGTTTGCTCCCTCGATGCCTCGCTCGTGCTGCAACCCGACTTTGACACTTTCGATGCACAATTTTGAGTGACCCCTAGAAACGGTGCGGGTTTCCTGGCATCAAAGCGCCGAAAGCCTAGATACATGGATTGTTGATTTTCTCTCCAGAAAGCCGCTACG
>BNUC01000176.1 GCA_025997075.1 Betaproteobacteria bacterium
AGAAACTGTCTTGAGTTTCAAACAAGTATTGCGCTAGAATCTCGGGTTCCGTTACTCATCTGTGGATTGTGAATGGCGCTGATAGTGCAAAAATTTGGCGGCACGTCGGTCGCATCGACTGACCGGATCAAGAACGTTGCCAAACGGGTGGCCCGCTGGAAAGCTCAGGGACATAATATTATCGTTGTTCCGTCGGCAATGTCCGGCGAAACCAACCGTCTGATTGCGCTGGCCAGGGAAATTTCGACGACGCCCGACCCTCGTGAACTGGATGTAATCGCCTCGACCGGCGAGCAGGTGACCATCGGCCTACTGGCCTTGGCCTTGAAAGAAGAAGGTCTGAAGGCAAAGAGCTATACCGGTCCGCAGGTCCGCGTGCTGACCGACAGCACGTATACCAAGGCGCGTATTCTGCAAATCGACGACGAAAAAATCCGCAAGGATCTCGATAACGGTTACGTCGTAGTCGTCGCTGGATTCCAGGGCGCTGATGAGAATGGCAACATTACGACGCTCGGACGCGGCGGTTCCGATACCTCCGCCGTTGCACTCGCGGCGGCCCTGACGGCGGATGAGTGCCAGATATATACCGATGTCGACGGCGTTTACACGACTGACCCCCGTGTTGAACCCAAGGCGCGAAAACTCGATACCATCACTTTCGAGGAAATGCTGGAAATGGCCAGCCTCGGTTCGAAGGTTCTGCAAATCCGCTCGGTCGAATTCGCCGGCAAATACAAAGTCAAACTGCGGGTGCTTTCCAGCTTCCAGGAAGAAGGCGAAGGTACCCTGATTACTGTTGAGGAAGACAAGCCCATGGAACAGCCGATCATCTCCGGAATCGCCTTCAATCGCGACGAGGCCAAGCTCACCATTCTCGGGGTTCCCGATCGTCCTGGTATCGCGTACCAGTTGCTCGGCCCGATCGCCGATGCCAACATTGATGTTGACATGATCATCCAGAATGTCGCCAAAGATGAAACCACGGATTTTTCATTCACCGTCAATCGTGGCGATTACGCCAAAGCCATGGAAATTCTCAAAGCTACCTCCGAGAAGCTTGGCGCGCGCGGCGTCCTGGGCGACGACAAGATTTGCAAGGTTTCCGCCGTCGGTGTCGGCATGCGTTCGCATCCGGGCATCGCCAGCAAGGTTTCCGCCGTCGGTGTCGGCATGCGTTCGCATCCGGGCATCGCCAGCAAGATGTTCAATGTTCTGGGGCAGGAAGGCATCAACATCAAGATGATTACTACCTCTGAAATCAAGATTTCCGTTGTTGTAGATGAAAAATATCTGGAACTGGCGGTACGCGTCCTGCACAAAGCGTTTGACTTGGACAAGGCAGCATAAAATCTGATCTGTAGTAGTAGTTTGACCGAAAGGTATGGAAAGGCTATCATCGCGACCTTCCGGAGACGTGGCCGAGTGGTCGAAGGCACTCCCCTGCTAAGGGAGCATACGGGCTAAACCTGTATCGAGGGTTCGAATCCCTCCGTCTCCGCCAATAGCTCAACAACATTGAGCAACATTCCCACCCGTAGACCACTATAAACCGCGTAAAATCGCGGGGTTAGTGGTTTTTTTGCGCAACTATTCGCAACCGTTCGCGGGTATAAAACACGATTGCACACGGGCAACGTGTCGGCATCCGTGTAGGTAGCGACGCGGAGGGGGGGATGGGATGCCTACAAATGTTCTGACCGACGCAAAGTGCAAGGCTGCCAGGGCGGGGGGAAAGGCGGTCAAGGTGTTCGACGGGGGCGGGATGTTTCTGTTTATCTCCCCGACCGGGGCCAAGACCTGGCGGCTGGCGTACCGGCTGGGCGGGAAGCCGCAGACGATGAGCTTGGGGGCTTACCCTGCCGTGTCTTTGGCTGAAGCGCGGGCGAAGCGGGAAGAAATGAAGGAAGTCCTGCGCAACGGGTGCGATCCGATGGCGGCCCGGCGTGCGGGGCGACAGCCAAAGCTGACTTTTTCGGAAGCGTGCTCGCGGTACTGGGCCGGGCGGCGCGACGTGTCGGAGAGCTACCGCGATAACGCGACGCGGGCGATCGAGATGCACCTGAATCCGTTTTTAGGAAAGATGGACGTCGGCGCGGTGGCCAGGGAAGATCAATCCGGCGGCGCTGATCCGGCCGGAGAAGGCGTTCGGAAAAGCGAAAGTCAGGCATTTCGCGGCGCTGGACCTGGCGGACGTGCCGGCGTTTTTGCGACGCCTGGACGACGAGCCTGATTTGAACAGCGTGATCGCCTGCAAAATGTTGGCCTACACTTGGGTGCGCACGATCGAGTTACGGCACATGCGGTGGGATGAGCTGGACGGGGATCGCTGGCTCATCCCCGCGGCTCGCATGAAGCGCGAGCGCGATCACCTCGTGCCGCTCTCGCGGCAGGCGTTGGCCCTGCTCGCCGAAATGCGTTCGCGCGCCTTCCCTGGTTGCGCCTACGTGTTCCCCCACCCGGACAGGCCGGACAAGCCCGCGTCGGAAAACCTGGTGCTGGCGATGATTGCCCGCGTCGGCTACCACCGGCGGATGACCGGGCATGGCTGGCACTCCATCGCCAGCACCTGGGCCAACGAACACGGGTACAGCCCGGACGCGGTGGAGCGGCAGTTGTCGCACGCGCCCGACGACAAAATCCGAGCGGCCTACAATCGCGCCGAGTACCTGCCCCTGCGCCGGCAGATGATGCAGGACTGGGCGGACTGGCTCGACTCACGGAAAAACGAAGCCCAGGCCGGAGAGGGTTGACGCGCGCCAGCCCTTGACCTTTCTGGACAGGCTGACATCCGGCGGCGGGAGTTTGCCGCTTTTGATCCAGCGGCGAATCGATTCGTTGGTAACGCCGAGGGCTTCACGTAGTTCTTTACGCCAGATCACGCGATCAATCGGCGGTGTTATTCCCATTTCTGGTTCTCTCGTCAACATATAGGTAACATGAGTAATATCGTTCGCAGATTCACGAGGATCCTCTTGGCTTCATAAAAACAATCCAATGGGTCAAACCCTTGCGCCCGTAAGGATGTCCGAACAAAGGCTGAACAGGCGTCAGCGCCAGGACTTCACGGACTTTTATCTGGATTTCGCTCCACTTGACGTTGTTGTCCAACACGCGGAAGCACTCTTCGAATCCGCGGCGCAAATCGTCGCGCCAGTCCCGGCCCAACACTCCGTATTTGCCGGCCAGCCAGCTTTTCTGCCCTGCTTTCACCAGGTGCGGCGGATCAAGAACCACCAAATGAAAGCGCCCATCCGGGTATGGGAGATTGCGGAAATCCAGCAGAACATCAGGATCAATGCACAGGGTGCGTGTGCCGTCGGCGCGGCCGCCGGACCGGTCCGTGACCGTCAGCGTCTCGGCGCGCCGGTCGCCGAAAACGACATCGGGGTGTGCGTGGTCAAACCACATCATGCGGCCCCCACAACAGGGGTCGAGTACTCGCGGGGCCGGGTCGATCATTCCGCCATCCTTACATCCGCATGGCCGTGAATGATCGTCGGCCGCGCCCAAAGCCGCTGAAACTGTCGCCAGGCCCTATCCGGTGCGTACCGCTGTTCGTCCGGGGTCGCTGGCCGCCAGAGCATCGCCATCGGCGTCATGCCGAGCGATTTAACCGTGCATAGCCGTGTCTCGGCATCAAAAAATGAGTCCTTCGGATAGCCGACCAGAACATAGCAGCGCAAGCGGTGGCCTTGCGCCGTAAAACCGGCCGCCCGCATTTTGTTGGCCGCGTCATGCAGCGGGCCGATTTGATCGCCGGGATCGAAGGCGAAAAAAACATCCGGTTTTCGCGGCAGCGACGCCAACAAACCGACGTAGTAATCATCCAACAGCAACGCATCCAATCCGCCGGTAAAAGCCACGCGCCGTTTCTGTCGGCGCAGCATTGATAAAACAGCTTCGACGTGCTCGTGCGGGCATGCCAGCAGGTTGTCGTCGAGGACGTTCCATCCCTCGGCGATCGCAGGCAACGGCGTTGCGGCCGGATGGCGTTTCCAGACTTTGCAAAACCAGCAGCGGCGCGGACAGCCGCGCGAGGTGATGGTGTATCCGTGTTTGAGGTAGCGTCCGGGGACAAAATCCAGCCCGGCATCCCCGTAGGCCGGCCCGCCGACCGTGACCGGCGCGACGTACCGCCATTGCTCGGCCAGTCGCTCGGCGGCTGGTTTGTCCCACGAAAACGTGACAGAGACGTGCACCGCATCCGCCTCGTCGAATAGCTCGGGCGGACGGCAGAGCGCCAGCGCGTCATCGGGCGTGGCGCGGGTGCGGCGGGGGAAGACGCGCAGGAGTCTCATTCGCACAGCCCGTACTCCGACGAGCACGCTTCCGCGTCGATGAACTCGGACAGGAAACTCATCTGCCGCCCACCGCGGCCGGTGTTTGCCCATTCAATGGTATTCGCGATGCGATTGGCGTGGTAAATTTCCCGCGAATTCTGGTTTTCTTCGTGCAGTTGTTTTTGGAAAAACGTCATAAATCCGTGCTTCGCCGCTTGTGAGGCTGTCTTTTCCCATGCCTTGATCCGCTCGATATGTTCCGGGAAACGGATTGCAATTTCCCGGATCTGATCCTTTCCGCAGTTGATGCACGGCATACAGCCGACACGGGTCATTCCTTGTTTGTAGAGCGGGTTCGGTTCGATGCCGTGTTTGTCGTGGAAGTCAAAAACCTGTTTCGCTGTCCAATCGACCAGCGGACGAAAATTCCACAGGCGCGGCCCGGAACGCTGGATTTTTTTGGCGTTTCGGCGCGCTTGTGATTCTTCACGCTGGACGCCCTGCCATGAAATGACGCGAAAGCCCTGGTCGACCAGTCCGAGCTGGAATTCCACAGCAATGTTTCGCTTCAGTTCCTGCGTGCAAAACTGCGCCACCCTGGACGGGAACCGGCCTTTCCAAAGGCATAAATCGAGGAAGGGATTGCCGGTCGGGTGAAGGACTTCCAGCGCGCGGCGCTTGGCCTTGTTCGTCCAGCGCCGTTTACGGCCTTGCTTGTCGCACCCGATGCGCTGGTCACGGGCGATGAACAGGCGCTTGGCCGCAATCTCCGCGTCGAAGCTGGCGCGCAGACGCACGATCTTGATGTCCAGCGCCTGTTCCAGGTACGCGAGGTAGTCATAGACGGTTTGGTGCTCGTTGCCGGTGTCCATGTAGATCGGAATTACCAAATCGCGCGGGCAGCGTTCCAGCGCGAGCAGTAGCAGGGCGGTGCTGTCCTTGCCGCCGGAGACGGAAATGACGTGACGGGTTTTCATGCCGCCTCCCTCACCACCATCTCCGGCACATTGGCGCGCACCAGCGCCGCCGCGATGGGCGGGCAGACGGAATTACCGCACATGCGCACCTGGGCGGTTTTTGTCAGCGCTCGCCACTCACCGCCAAAATCGCCCTGATCGATGATGTAGGTTTCGGGGAAGCCCTGGGCGCGGAACAGTTCGCGCGGGGAGAGCATCCGCAGGCCGATGTCGACGATGGCGTAATCAACGCCCTTGACGGTCACCATGCCAAAGCGATCGCGGCTGGTGACCGTGTGCATGGGGTCAGCGAGCGAAACATCGCCCTCGCCGGAACTGTAGTATTTGACGAGGAAAGCCTTAACGAGCGCAGTTTTTCCTCCGCCAGCCGGCATTACTGTCCTGACAGGCGCGTCAACACTCTGCCCGGTTGATGTCCCGAAAAAGCGAATCAGCGAGGCAGAAACCAGGCTGTGATGATCGGTTGCCGTGACCGTGTGCATCGGGGATTCGTCGGCTCGATAGCCGACCACGCCGCCGTAATGCTTGACGAGGAAGGCCGTGACCAGGGCGTGACGGTTTTCCGTGGTCTGTGTTCCGATGGGATTTCCCACGGAACAGCCCCGCGCCTCACCTTCTTGTGTTTTATGGCCGTAGTAGCTGGAAATTATCGGCGCAACGACCGGCGTAGCCAGCGCGTACTCGTTCGATGCGGTCAGCGTCGGCAAGGGCGTATTGAGTCCGCGATGCCCTCTCCCCCAGCGCTTCACGCCGCCGGGTGAGACTTCCCCATGCGCCGCCGTGACGATGAACGGCTCGGCGGCATCGACCACATAGCGCATGATGCCCTTGGCGATTCTCCGGAACGTTGCGTCCGCCAGCGGTCGGGCGCGCTCGAAGATCGACGGGCAGGTAATCGACCAGTCGATACACTCCGCTGCTGTGCGCCACGGTTTCAGGTGGCCGCGCTTGACCGACTCACTCGCCGGATCGCCGTGCGTCGGCATCGGCCAGCCGATCGGCATGCCGTCCCGCCGGGCGATCAGGAACAGGCGCTTCCTGATGGTCGGCGCGCC
>BNUC01000177.1 GCA_025997075.1 Betaproteobacteria bacterium
AATAATGACCACGAAATTTCCCTTTCCCAACGAGAATGTCGACCTGCCGCTGTTGCCTTTGCGCGATGTGGTGGTTTTTCCGCACATGGTGATTCCCCTGTTCGTCGGGCGGCCCAAATCGATCAAGGCGCTTGAAGTCGCCATGGCATCCGGCAAGGGTATCCTGCTGGTGGCGCAGAAAACGGCCGGAGAGGATGAACCCAAGGCCGACGATCTATACAGTGTCGGTTGCATGGCCAATATCCTGCAGATGCTCAAGCTGCCCGACGGCACCGTCAAGGTGTTGGTCGAGGGGACGCGCCGCGCCCGTATCGACGCTATCGAAACGCGCGACGGTATGTTTGTCGCCCACGCGACGCCGGCGCCCAGTGATGGCGGCATCGAACACGAAGTCGAGGCGCTACGCCGGGCGGTGATCACCCAGTTTGACCAGTACGTCAAGCTGAACAAGAAAATTCCGCCGGAAATCCTCACCTCGATCGCCGGGATCGAGGAGGCCGGCCGGCTGGCCGACACCATCGCCGCGCATCTGCCGCTCAAGCTTGAACAGAAACAGGAAGTGCTGGAAATGTTCGATGTGCGTTCGCGCATCGAGCGCCTGCTCTCGCGACTGGAAACCGAGATCGACATTCTGCAGGTCGAGAAGCGCATTCGTGGTCGCGTCAAGCGTCAGATGGAGAAGAGCCAGCGCGAGTACTATCTGAACGAACAGGTCAAGGCGATCCAGAAGGAGCTGGGCGACGGCGAGGACGGCGCCGACTTCGAGGAACTGGAAAAGAAGGCCAAGGAAGCCGGCATGAGCAAGGAGGGCCTGGCCAAGGTCCAGTCCGAGTTGAAGAAACTCAGACTGATGTCGCCGATGTCCGCCGAGGCTTCCGTCGTGCGCAACTATATCGAAACGCTGATCGGTCTGCCGTGGCGCAAGAAGACGCGCATCAGCCGCGATCTGACGGCGGCCGAAAAGGTGCTCAACAAGGATCACTGGGGACTGGAAAAGGTCAAGGAACGCATCATCGAATATCTGGCCGTGCAACAGCGCGTGGATCGTCTGAAGGCGCCGATCCTGTGCCTGGTCGGACCTCCGGGGGTCGGCAAGACCTCGCTCGGGCAGTCGATCGCCACGGCGACCGGGCGCAAGTTCGTGCGCATGAGCCTGGGTGGCGTGCGTGACGAAGCCGAGATTCGCGGCCACCGTCGCACTTATATCGGTTCGATGCCGGGCAAAATCCTGCAAAACATGACCAAGGTGGGTGTAAAGAATCCCTTGTTTCTGTTCGACGAAGTCGACAAGTTGGGCCAGGACTTTCGCGGCGATCCGAGTTCGGCCCTGCTGGAAGTGCTCGATCCGGAACAAAATTCGACCTTCGTCGACCACTACGTCGAGGTCGAATACGACCTGTCCGAAGTGATGTTCGTGGCCACGGCCAACACCATGAATATCCCTGCGCCCCTGCTCGACCGCATGGAAGTGATCCGGCTGTCCGGCTACACCGAGGACGAGAAGATCAACATCGCCCATCGTTATCTCTTGCCCAAACAGATGAAAGCGACCGGCCTCAAAAAGACCGAACTGACGGTCGCCGAGAGCGCGTTGCGCGATATCGTCCGCTACTACACGCGCGAAGCCGGCGTGCGCGGCGTGGAGCGCGAGGTTTCCAAAATTTGCCGCAAAGTAGTCAAGACCTTGCTGCTCAAAAAGAGCAAGAAACGTCTGGCTGTCTCCTCGCGCAATCTCGACAAATTCCTGGGTGTGCGCCGCTACAGTTTCGGCGTCGCCGAGCGTCAGAATCAGATCGGGCAGGTGACCGGGCTGGCCTGGACCGAAGTCGGCGGCGAACTGCTGACCATCGAGTCGGTCGTCCTGCCCGGCAAGGGCAAGACGATCACCACGGGCAAGCTCGGCGAAGTGATGCAGGAATCGGTGCAGGCTGCGTTGTCCGTTGTGCGCAAGCGTTCCCGTTCGCTGGGGATTGTCGACGATTTCTATCAGAAAAATGATATCCATATCCACTTGCCGGAGGGTGCGATTCCGAAAGATGGTCCGTCGGCGGGTATCGGACTATGTACGGCGATCGTCTCGGTGCTGACGGGTATTCCGGTTCGTTGTGATGTGGCGATGACCGGCGAGATTACCCTGCGCGGCGAAGTGCTGCCGATCGGTGGATTGAAGGAAAAGCTGCTGGCGGCGGTGCGTGGCGGTCTGCAGCGCGTACTGATTCCCGAAGAGAACGTCCGTGACCTCGCCGAAATGCCCGACAACATCAAGAACAAGCTGGAAATCATTCCAGTGAAGTGGATCGACAAGGTGCTGGAATTGGCGCTGGAACGTCTGCCGGAACCTTTGCCGGAACCCTCGCCGGAAGATGTCGCGGCATCGACGGCGCCAGCGGTGATTGCGCCGGGAGAAAATACACCCGCGCAATCCATTGTTACCCATTGATTCTGAAGCATTATTTGATGTAGAAAACCGTCGGGAGAACCTCAGGAAATTCCTCTTGCAGGGTTCCTGTATTTCAACCTGATAGATAGGAGAGTGTGTGAATAAGTCTGAATTGATCGATCAAATTGCCAGTTCCGCCGATATTTCCAAGGCAGCGGCCGGGCGTGCGCTGGAGGCCACGATCACAGCCGTGAAAACGAGCTTGAAAAAGGGCGATGAAGTTTCACTCGTCGGTTTTGGCACGTTCTATGTCAGTAAGCGGGAGGAACGTGACGGGCGCAATCCACAGACCAGGGAAGTGATCAAGATCAAGGGGGCGCTAGTACCGAAGTTCCGGGCTGGCAAAGCGCTCAAGGATGCTGTAAACTAGCACGTTCTGTGCTTCGGCGCATGTGGGTGCTTAGCTCAGTTGGTAGAGCGCTAGCCTTACAAGCTGGATGTCGGCGGTTCGAGCCCGTCAGCACCCACACCTGGCTGGACAAGAGTGTTGGAATTTGTTCGTGCGCTTTGTATGTGCTGTGAAATTGGAGTGGTAGTTCAGTTGGTTAGAATACCGGCCTGTCACGTCGGGGGTCGCGGGTTCGAGTCCCGTCCACTCCGCCACTAATCAGAAGGCGAACGAGAGTTCGCCTTTTTTCTTACTGCTGTGATCCCTAACGAACCAGTGGATAATCATCATGTTTGACGCTGTACGCAACAACAAACGAATTGTTCAGATTTTCCTCGGACTGATAACCTTGCCATTTGCTTTTTGGGGCATCGACTCCTATATGAGCAATATCGGCGCCGGCAACGATCTCGCCAGCGTAGGGGACACCAAGATCAGCTTTCCCCAGTTCGAGCAGGCCTTGCGCGAGCGACAGGATCAGATGCGACAGTCTCTGGGGGCGGAGTTCAGGTCGGAAATAATGAATTCGCCGGAAATCAGGCTGGGTGTTCTCAACAGCCTGATCGACCAGCGTCTGGTGTGGCTGGAAGCGGCGGATAAGCGTCTGTGGACCAGCGACCAGACCTTACAGCAATTCATCGCCAACATACCGTCACTGCAAGAAGACGGGAAGTTTTCGCCATCGCGTTACGAGGCTGTGGTGCGTGCGCAGGGCATGTCTCCGGCGCAGTTCGAAGGGCGCTTGCGCCAGGATCTGACGCTGCAACAACTGATCGGAACGGTGAGCACCGCAGCTTTCGTATCCACGACGCAGGCCGAGCAGATGTTGCGTATCCAGACCGAGGAGCGACAGTTCAGCGAGTTCAAAATTGCAACGGCCCAGTTCGCCGAGAAATTGAAGATCGAGCCGGAGGCCGTACAAAAGTTCTACGACGAGAATAAAACCCGCTTCGAAGTGCCGGAACAGGTCAAGGCTGAATATGTCGTCCTGTCGCTCGAAGCCCTGTTGTCGCAGGTCACGGTGAGCGACGACGAGATCAAGTCCTGGCATGAGAACCATCTGGATCGTTACCAGCAGCCCGAGGAGCGCCGCGCCAGCCATATCCTGATTACTCCAGGTGATGACGGCAAGGAAAAAGCCAAGACTCAGGCGGAAGACGTGCTGAAGGAAGTCCAGAAAGACCCCTCCCGTTTCGCCGATCTGGCCAAACAATATTCGAAGGATCCGGGATCGGCTGAACAGGGTGGCGATCTGGGCTTCTTCAGTCGCGGCATGATGGTCAAACCCTTCGAGGACGCGGTGTTCGGTCTGAAAGAAGGAGAAATTTCCGGGCTGGTCGAATCGGATTTCGGCTACCACATCATCAAGCTGACCGGCATTCAGGAAGCGAAAGAGCGGCCGCAGCAGGAAGTACGTTCCGAGATCGAGGATGAATTGAAACGGCAGGCGGCAAGCCGCCAGTTCGCCGAGGCGGCGGAGAATTTCAACAACCTAGTTTACGAGCAATCCGACAGCCTCCAACCGGCTGCGGATAAATTCAAACTGGAAATCCAGAAAACCGACTGGGTACCGAAGAATGCCGACGCGCAGGTACGGGCTGAGTTGGGCGTGCTAAACAACGACAAAGTACTCTCGGCGCTTTTCTCCGAGGATGCCGTCAAGAACCAGCGCAATACCGAAGCGGTCGAAGTGGCCTCGAATACCTTGGTGTCGGCGCGTGTGGTGGAGCATGTCGCGGCGACGATTCAAGCCTTTGAAACGGTCAGGGACGACATCGAAAAACACCTGAAGGACGAAGAAGCAATGAAGCAGGCCCGGGCGGAAGGCGAAGCTCGCCTGGCGGAACTCGAAAAAGGGGAAGATAAGCTCGCGTGGTCGGAAGCAAGCGGATTGTCACGTTTGCAGTCCAGGCAGTCGCAGTTGCCCTTGGCTGTGCTACAGGCTATTTTCAAGGCCGACGTGCAGAAGCTGCCGACTTATGTTGGCGTCGGCCTTGACGACGGCTACTCAGTATTCAAGATCACCCAGGTCGTGCAGCCGGAGAAGATCGACGAAAATCAGCTCAAGGCGCTCAAGAGCGAGTACGCGGGCCTCGTAGCGCGGGAAGACTTTTCGGCCTATCTGTCGAGTCTGCGCTCCCGTTATAAGATCGACATCAACAAGTCTTTGCTGGAGAGAGGTGATCGCTAGTAATGAGCTGATTGTTTTTTTGGCGCAGACCGATAAAGAAGAAAGAGAAAGAACGAGAGAAGTAATAATGTCAAGAACATTGAATCCGACTCTCCAGCAACGACTCTTTTTCGATAGCCTCATGAATGGCATATATTTCGTCGATCGCAAACGGAATATCACTTACTGGAATCCTGCCGCAGAACAGATATCCGGCTGGCAGGCAGATGATGTAGTCGGTAAAAATTGCAAGGACGATATTCTGGTTCATAGTCTGGGAGGCCACAAGCTGTGCCGCGAGCATTGTCCACTGCTCGCGGCCATAAAACAGGGGGAAAACCTCGAACCGGCCACTTTCAGTGTGCATCTGCGGCACAAGGACGGCTATCGCGTTCCCGTGCGTGTGCGTTGCATTCCTGTTCTGGATGAAGATGAGAAGGTCGTCGGCGCTGCGGAGATATTCGAATACGCCTATGTCAAAGAGGAGGTTCAGCGCGAGATCAATAAAATGGGCCGGGTTGCGTACTCCGACGCACTGACAAACATTCCCAATCGCCTCCATATGGAAAATGCGCTGAATGACTGGTTATGCGCTTATTACGACGATAAGCCGCACTTGGCGGTGGTGATGGCGGATATCGACTTTTTCAAAAATGTTAACGACGAGTACGGCCACAACACGGGAGACCTGGTGCTGAAAAATGTCGCTGCGATATTGCAGCAGAATTTGAGAACCCTGGATATCGTGGGGCGGTGGGGCGGAGAAGAGTTCTTGATCCTCCTGCAAAACATCAAGCCCGAGCAATTGGGCAAGAGACTCGAATCCCTGAGAACATGCATCGAGAACAGCCAGGTTGAGGACGGCGGTAAAACGGTGAAAGTCACGATGTCGTTCGGTTGCACCATTCCCCGCGATGGCGACACGGTTCTTTCACTGGTGGAGCGCGCCGACGCCTTGCTTTACAAAAGCAAAAACGAGGGACGCAACCGCGTCAGTGTGGAAGCAATACAGTAAAGCGGATCTACATCGATTTCAGTACCGTGCCTTCATGCGTATAACCGGGGCAGCACACGCAGAGCAGGCGCAGGCTGGAATTGGCTTTCAGCCAGTGCCACGTGTTTTTGGGCAG
>BNUC01000178.1 GCA_025997075.1 Betaproteobacteria bacterium
GGATAGCTCGCCTGACGGCGACCTTCCCACCTACCCACAACCCCGCTAAAAGCCAAACCTTTTTATATATATAAAATTCAACTTCAAAACCCAACGCTCAGACTCATATCTGGATTGGAATCTACTGTAATATGTACCGTTATTGTTTTTATGATTAATTTCTAAAATTAAACCCTCCATGCCTTCTCTCCCGCTCTCTATCCTGCTCATGGGTCCGACCGCGTCGGGCAAAACAGCGGTCGCCCTGTGGCTGGCCAAGCGTTTTCCGGTTGATCTCGTCAGTGTCGACTCGGCGCAGGTTTTCCGCGACATGGATATCGGCACGGCCAAGCCCGATGCGGCTATTCTGCAAGCCTTTCCGCATCACCTGATCAACTTGATCAGCCCGGAGGAAAGCTACTCCGCAGCCCGCTTTCGCAGCAACGCGCTGGCCGCGATGGGGGAAATCACGGCGCGCGGCAGAATTCCGCTGCTCGTCGGCGGCACCATGCTTTACTACAAAGCCTTGCTCGAAGGTCTTGCCGAACTGCCCCAGGCCGATCCCGCCGTCCGCGCCGCAATCGATGCCCAAGCCGCTGCTGAAGGCTGGCCGGCCGTACACGCTGAACTGGCCCGCGTCGATCCGGCAAGCGCCGCTCGTCTGCACGCCACGGACGCCCAGCGCATCCAGCGCGCGCTGGAAATTTTCCGTTTGTCGGGCCGCCCGATGTCGGAATTGATAAGCGAAGGGCAAACACAACGGCCGCCTTACCGATTTCTTCCACTGGGATTGTTGCCCTCCAAGCGTGACGCGCTGCACGCGCGCATTGCCCGGCGCTTCGATGCCATGCTCCTCGCCGGGCTGGAAAGCGAAGTGTCGCGTCTACGCAGTAAGTACGTGCTCTCGCCTGAACTGCCGTCGATGCGCTGTGTCGGTTATCGGCAGGTGTGGGAGGCGCAAAACGGCGTCATTCCTCGGAACGAAATGCGCGACCGTGGCATCTACGCCACGCGCCAACTGGCCAAGCGCCAGATCACCTGGATGAGCAATACGCTCAAGCCGGAAACCTTCGACTGCCTGAGTGACGATGTGTGTGACCGGATCGGGAAACGGATTGCCGCGATGCTCTCTCCAGGCGCTTGAAATTGTCGGGGGACATCTCTTGCTTGCCATCAGTGCGCGACTTGTGTCTTTGATTTGCAGCCGTTCGGCTGGAGAAAACGCACTGGATTCCGGCTTTCGCCGGAATGACGAGGAAAAATAGCGGCTGTCCGCACCAAAACGTAAAACGCTCTACCGAGTACGCATGCCCATACAGGCATACAAAAGAAAAAGCCGGACTTGTTCTATCCGTTGACGATGACCTTGTTTTTACCGCTGCGTTTGGCTTCGTAGAGAGCCAAATCCGCCCGGTTGATAAAAATCTTCGCTGTCTCGTCCTGCTGGTAGGTACTGCACCCGATGCTCACGGTAATAGTCGGCAATTTGTCGAATGTGTGATTTTCCACGCAACTGCGTACTTTTTCCGCCATCCGGATCATCTGATTCTGTGTGGCGTGTTGTACCAGAATGGCGAATTCTTCCCCTCCGTAACGGCAGGCTGCGTCTTCCTGGCGCAGGACGGACTGCAATATTTTCCCCATATCGGAAAGCACCGCATCCCCCATCACATGACCGTAGGTATCGTTCACTCTCTTGAAATTATCGATGTCGATAAGAATAAGGGAAAAGCTGGCCCCGACTCTTTTTGAAACAGTCATGTTTTCCTGCAACAGATCGTTAAAGGTGGCCCGGTTGAACAAGCCCGTCAAGGCGTCGTAGCGGGATTTTTGCTTATATTCGTTGAGGTCCACTTTCAAGCGGCGGCGTTCCAGTAAATTTACCCTGGCGAGTTGCAGAATACGGACCTTTTCCTGATATTCCTTACCCAGGGTGCGCACAACGAGCAACTGCTCGCCGGAAAGCTCAAGGGCGCGGGCTATAAAAGCGCCTTCTTCCTGATTGGGTCCATTTTCATGCCATATTCCGGAAGAAATGCTATCTATCTTGCCGTTACCGCCGTCCGCCTTGTTGCCATCCGCTTTGCCCTGTTCAAAAAAGGCCTCTACATCGTGCAGGAAAAAGTCCAGCATGGCGGATTGCGTCCAGAACTCTTCGGACAACTCGCCTTGACAGAAGAATCTCGAAAATGTACAGGACGGCTGGCCGAAAAGCTCATAACGCCAAGGGCCACGCCTTCTAAAGATAGAGAGATCCATCTGCTGCAAAATGGCAATAGCCAGTTGGTCATCTTGGGAGGACATGGGCACCCGCCAGCGTTATGGGTTGGTCAACAATATCGGAAAAGACTTTCAGTTTTTCATCATGGCTTCAGCCAGGGTCGTAAATGCTTCTTCCACCCCGAGACCGGTTTTCGCGCTGGTTCTGATGATGCGGATGCCGGAAGCTTCAAGGTCCGCAAGTTGCGCATCGGAAATCTCCCAGTCCAGATCGGCCTTGTTAACAATGATGATGTGCGGTACATCACCGGCCGTTTCCAAAGCCAGTTCACGCAGACGCAACGCCATCGTCAGGGTTTCCCTGCGTGTACCGTCCGCAACCGTGAAAAAGCCCATCGCGCCGCGCAGGTACGACATGTGTACATCCGCGAAATCATCTTTACCTTCCATATCCCAGAGCACCATGGTCAAATCAGCGCCATTCAGATCAATAACCTTTTTGCTGATTTTTACACCAACCGTGGAAAGGTATTGATCTGAAAATATGGAATGCACAAACCGTGCGACTAACGCGCTTTTCCCGACGGAAAACGCGCCTATCATGCAAATTTTCTTACTGATCATGCGGCGCACCGGTCAATTAACGTTGTATGTGAATCGTATAAAATCATCGCTGAAACAGGACTTTCCCTTAATGCAAGATATTCAACACCGTATCGGACGGAAGTTGGGCCAGATGCACCCTTAACTCTACTTTCCGGCTGGTTTGATTACCAGTGTACTCCGATGGTTCCTGACTGGCGTGTTCCGACCCCATGCCATATATGGCGATAGGGATGGCCGAGCCGCGGTTATACAGCATGGCGGCGATGGTTCTGGCTCTGGCCTGGCTTATTTCGTAGTTGAACTTGCTGCTGCCCGTGGCGTCGGCATGTCCATAAATCGTCAAGTTGACCGTTACGTTCATGCTGCCGGCCAGTTTTTCAATATCCACCAGGGTGTTTATGGCTTTTGCCAGCTTGGCCGCGTCTTCAGACACAGGCACGTCTTTACCCGAGGGGAATTCCACCACGGTGGTTTCCACCAGGGCAATCATGCGTTTCAATTCATCGACGCGAGGATCGATCAGCCCGGACATGTCGATTTTTTCCACTCCGGGCAGGGCCAGGGCCTCCTGGCGGGCTTGCAGAATCCAGGACATGGGAGCTTCGCCGCGCAAATACAGGGTGCCGTCCTTGTCAAATACCATGCTTACGCTTTCCGGCGGGCTTATGCGTTCTTTTACCCTTTTGGTAAGCATGTCGGCCTCGTACGAAACATGAGGAATAACCTGCAGGGTGTATGTTTCCGGATCGATACCCTTGGCGTCCAGAAGAGATTGCGGATCTTCGGCGAACCGGTCCTTCAGGTAAATTGCTTCCCAGTGATCGGGAGCATCCTGCCGGGCTTCGACCAGAAGAATACCCGGTTCATTACCCACCTGGGAAAAGCTCGCTTCCATATACTTTTTGGCTTCTTCGCGGGCAATGTTTTGCTGCTGAACGTTGTGCCACAAATAGCCTCCCCCCAGAGCGAGCAACAACACAAGCACCACAGGCAAGAGCTTGACCCAGAAGGGGAGCGGGGCGTCCTCATCCGCATATCGGGCATCCAGAAGATTTTCCAGATCCCAGCGGGCGGGAAGAAACTTTTCCGTATCGCCTTTGAAAGAATTCAGGGCATCGGCAAATTTCAGCTGCAGGGCGATCATGGTGTCCCTGAGCTTTTCCTTGAATTCCAGAGGCACACTCCCGCGTACCACGCAGGCCAGATAAGCGGATGATCCCCTTTCCACCATAATGGTGAATTCACCCATTTGCAGAGAATCCAGACTGCTTTCCTGCTTGCCGGTAAAGCAGTCGCGCGCGAAATCCTGAATGGCGGTGAGCATGGCCGAAACCATCTCCGCGTCCTGGGTCACCACGCCTTCGTTGTAAACGTGGCTTAAAACAAGGCCGGTTTCCGCATGGATAAAAAAGATCTGCTCCACCCGGTAAAGCAGGGTGTGCAGCAATACGACCTCGCTGAAACTGATTCCCGTGCGCATGGCCTGCCAGCGCCAGCGCATGCCTTTCCAGGAAAAGACCTGCTCCATGGTCTTGTGAAAACCTTCCAGCATGGAATGGAAGGTTTCCGCGATGGACCGCCTGATGGCGGGACCCATGAGTGGAAAGAGGACGTTGACAAAGTCCATGGGATTTTTGCGCACCGCGTCGTTGAGAAGCCTCTCCGACATGGGCTCAAACGCGGTATACAACATGTTGTCTTTTTGTTGCGACCGCAACAGCAGCGCCTCGGCAATCACTTCGCTGGTTTCCTGCGCATGCTGCAAGGGATCATTCAGGCGTTTTTCCAGCTTGCGCAAAAGCTCCATCTCCCGCAAAAAAAGGAGTTCCCGGAGCTTTTGCAAATTCGGGTCGCTATCGTGATCCGTATGACCAGTGGGGTCGGCGTCATACAAAGCGGAATTCGGGACTGTTTCAGTCCTCGGGTCTGAAATATTTTGCTCATGAAAACGCGTTCCCCGGACCGCCGGGATTTCCGGTTCGGTATTCAGAGGCGTGAGAGTCACTTTGTCAGACATCCGACATGCCGGGGCGCCAAGACGACCGACACTTTAGGGGTTTTGCTCTACAGGCGCATCCAACTGAGCGTCTGTTATCACCTGGCCTTGCACCACATCCAAAGGCCATTGACCACTCAGTTTTACTGCCATTTCAGTAAGCATGGTGGAGAACGAAGAACGATAAACCATGTCGTTACGTATATTCGACGATGTTTTGGACAGCGTATCCAGGGCGTCCAGGTATTTTTCGTCCATTTTGGTGGAAAGTGCCCCGCTTTCTATCTGCAAAAGCTGCCGCAGCTCGCGCTCGGTGTTGTCCAGAGTGCTGGACAGCTTGGCAAGCCTGCGCTCAAAAGCCTCATTGACGGCGGCCAGATCTTTTGTCAATTGAGCGACGGCCTCGGCGCGTTCGCGTTGCTCGGCCTTGATGACTTCTTCGCGTTCGGTCTGTTCCTCCTTGAGGCGATGCAGCAGCGAGGCAATCTCGCTCTTCATGAAATTTTCCAGAGAATCGAGGCGAGTTTTCAAGGCGCTACGGGAGTCTGATATCTCACGCTGTAGACGTTCTTCCTGACGCTGAAATCGCGTTTCCATGTCCTTCAGTTGCGCCCCGAACAGAAGCTCGCGCACCTGCTCCATGGAAGCGGATTCGGCGCCCTGGGAATTGGTAAATTGTTGACTCATGATGTTCCCCGTCAATGAAAAATTACTCTTACAAAAGAACGAATTATATCACTACTGCCCCTCGCTCAGACTCAAACCCCATTGGACAAGTCTCGAACATTGAACAAGTCTCGAACTTGACCGCCGGACAGCCGCAACTCTATAATCTGGCCCCTTCACGGTGATGTAGCTCAGTCGGTTAGAGCGATGGATTCATAACCCATAGGTCGGCAGTTCAATTCTGCCCATCACCACCAATAAAATCAAAGAGTTAGGCCAGTCTTCCGAGACTGGCTTTTTTGTCGGGGTTACGCTGGGCTTACATTTCCCTTAAGATAAAACCCTCTCCTGGGTAAAGAGCCTTTTCAGTGCCGGGTAAATCGGATGGTGATAAAGGTTCGGATTTCAACTCTGACCTTTCCCGGAAAAGAAAACTCGGCATTGCACCGGATATTGGTTGTGGGATTCGGACAGGCTTACTCGGAAGCACGCCCCGCGTGGAAGACAATCTGGCCGCAGTGGATTATTAACCCGGCAATTCAATAGATTCATTAAGCGGCATATTGAATTTTTGGGTGTTTGAAATAAGCCATAACCCGTTTGGGTTGAAGTTGCAATTTCTTCATGGCTCCCCGTACTTTTGACTCCAGT
>BNUC01000179.1 GCA_025997075.1 Betaproteobacteria bacterium
GGGCTTAGACACGCGTGACTCGACGAGCCTTGATCGTCTGTCCGAGAATTACACGCGCGAACTGGAAAAGCCGTTGTCAAAACCACTAGCCGGCCTGAAAATAGGTCTGCCGAAAGAGTTCTTCGGCGAAGGTTGCGACGCCGGCGTGATGCGCTGCATCGAGGAGGCGCTCGCCGAATATCGCAAGCTCGGCGCGGAGACCGTCGAAATCAGCCTGCCGGGCATGAAACTGGCGATTCCCGCCTACTACGTGATCGCCTCGGCGGAAGCCAGTTCCAATCTGTCGCGTTACGACGGCGTGCGCTACGGTTATCGCGCGAAGGATTTCGCCGACCTCAATGACATGTACGCCAAAACGCGCGCGCAAGGTTTCGGCGACGAGGTGAAAAGGCGCATCCTGATCGGAACCTACGTGCTCTCGCACGGTTATTACGACGCCTATTATCTCCAGGCGCAGCGCGTCCGCAGGCTGATCGCCAACGACTTTGCGGAAGCCTTCAAACAGTGTGACGTGATCATGGGGCCGACCAGTCCGAGTACCGCCTTCCGGATCGGGGAAAAGGTCTCCGACCCGGTGCAGATGTACCTCTCGGACATCTACACGATCGCCGTCAACCTCGCCGGATTGCCCGGAATGGCCGTGCCCGCAGGGTTTTCCGACGGACTGCCGGTCGGTCTGCAACTGATCGGTAACTATTTTGGCGAGGCCAGACTGCTCAACGTGGCGCACCGCTATCAGCAGGTAGTGGATTGGCATCTTCAATGTCCGAATGGACTGGAATGATTATGGGAACCTTGAACAATCGTCTCGACGAGGCAAGAAATTCTGAAACGTCATCGGAACACTTGACGCAACTGGCGAGTGACGAATCAGAGAGTGACGAAGCCTTGCGTGTTACGGGCTTGAAGACCAAGCGCGAAGCAGTGACGATGGGGCTGCAAACCTTGTTGCGTCTGCGCCGGCAGGAAGAAATCCGCCATTTTCGCGGCAAACTCGACTGGGAGGGCGACCTGAACGCGATGAGGCAAGACGGATGATTCTGCTCGAACATTGAAAACTGGAAATTAAGGAATTAGCCCTCATGAAACAGTGGGAAGTGGTGATCGGCATCGAGACGCATGTGCATCTCTTGACGCAATCGAAAATTTTCTCCGGCAGTTCGACGGCTTTTGGCGCCGAACCGAACACGCAGGCCAACGCGGTCGACCTGGCGCTACCCGGCGTTCTGCCGGTGCTCAACCGTGACGCGGTCGAATGCGCGATCCGTTTCGGTCTGGCGGTCGACGGTCGCGTGGCGCAAAAATCGGTGTTTGCCCGCAAGAACTATTTTTATCCCGATCTTCCCAAGGCTTACCAGATCAGCCAGTTCGAATTGCCGGTAGTCGTCGGTGGCCAACTGGCGATCTCGACCGGACAGGGCGATAAGGGAGGTGAGAGCGCGACGGAAAAAGTTATTCACCTGACGCGCGCTCATCTTGAGGAAGATGCCGGTAAATTGCTGCACGAGAATTTTCAAGGCAAGTCGGGCGTCGACCTTAACCGGGCCGGCACGCCGCTGCTGGAGATTGTCACCGAGCCGGACATGCGCTCATCCGCCGAAGCGGTCGCCTATGCCAAAGCGCTGCATGCCCTGGTTCGCTGGATAGGAATCAGCGATGGCAACATGCAGGAAGGTTCCTTCCGTTGCGATGTCAACGTTTCGGTGCGCCCCGTCGGGCAGGAGGAACTTGGCACGCGGCGGGAAATCAAGAACCTGAACTCGTTCCGCTTTCTGCAGCAGGCCGTCGATTACGAAGTGCAATGGCAGATCGCCACCCTTGAGGATGGAGGGCGCATCAAACAGGCGACCATACTGTTCGACCCCGATACCGGGGAGACGCGCGAGATGCGTTCAAAAGAGGATGCGCACGATTACCGCTACTTCCCGGACCCCGACCTGCTGCCCTTGATCATCGACAGCGAATGGATCGAGCGCACGCGCGCAGCGATGCCCGAACTGCCGGCGGCCAGGAAGCAGCGCTTTGCGGACGAATACGGCCTGTCGGCTTACGACGCGACGACATTGACGTCGGCGCTGGATGTGGCCGACTATTTCGAGGCCGCTGTTCGCGCTGCCGGTAAAAATGCCGCAAAGCTTTGCGCCAACTGGGTGATGGTGGATCTCGCGGCCAGGCTCAACAAGGAAGGCAAGGAATTGGGCGAATCCCCGGTTACAGCGGCACAACTCGGCGGACTGGTCGCGCGCATCGCCGACAACACCATTTCCAACAACATCGGCAAGAAGGTGTTCGACGCGCTGTGGAATGGCGATGGGCAGTCCGCCGACGAAATTATCGAAAAACAGGGGCTCAGGCAGATTACCGACACCGGCGCCATCGAGGGTTTGATCAACGAAGTGCTGGCGGCCAACCCGGCGATGGTTGCCGAATTCAAGGCTGGCAAGGAGAAAGCGTTCAACGCGCTGGTCGGTCAGGCGATGAAAGCGACCAGGGGCAAGGCCAATCCGCAGCAGGTCAATGCGCTGCTGCGCGAGAAGCTGGGGCAGTGAACCTCTGATTTGAGCCCGGCTCGACGCGCTCACCCCTGCGCGTCGTTACTGTGGTTTGATGGTGCCCTGCGGCTTGATGGTATTGTTCTGCGGCTTCTTGGCGCTTGTGGTTTTGCGTTGCAGTTCGAGAAAACGCTGGCGGTCATCGTCGTATTTGGCCTCAAGGGTCACTATTTCTTTCTTTTTGCTCTCGATGATCGACTCCTGCGCCCTGATCTCGAATGCGGTGTTGGACAGCCCTTTCTCAATCTCGGGTGGCATGATTTTCGTTTTGTAGAACTCGGCCTCGTCCTCGAACTTCTTCCGTATTCCCTTGATTTCAGTGATCCGGGCCTCGGCATCGTTGATATATTTACGGGCAGAGTCAAGCGCGCGCTTGCGCAACGATTCGATGTCCTCCAAGCTGACATACGTATCCAACAGCACCTGGTCCTTGAGTTGCTGTTCCTTATGCGATATCTCCTCTTGCCGGCGCGTTTCTTCATCGGCGGCCCTCTGGGCGCGCTGTTCGACGGTCAAGGGTGGCCCGATTTCACGGAGGGTTCGTCCATTCGCGCCCAGTTCGCGATAGCCGCGTCCGTAACAGGACTGAGGCAAAATATCCCCGCAGACATACTTGCCGTTAGCGTCGGTGCAGCAATAGAACATGCTTCCAGGACCTGCGCTGACAGATTCCGCGAGCGTCAGAAGGACGCCCGCCAGGACGAGTGGTTTAACTAGGTCGCGAAACACCGTATTTCTCCCGGTAGCGCGCCACGGCCGCTTCATATTCCGCGAAGTCGGGACGCTGTTTCAGAAAAGCCACCAAATCGTCCAGTGTGGCTACGGCAACGACCGGAAGGCCGTAGTCCTGCTCCACTTCCTGTACGGCCGATAGCGCACCGGTTCCGCGTTCCATACGATCCAGCGCGATAACGACGCCGCAAGGCGTAGCGCCCGCCGCGCGGATGATTTCCACCGATTCGCGCACCGAGGTGCCGGCCGAGATGACGTCGTCTACGATCAGGACGCGTCCGGCCAGCGGCGTGCCGATGATAATGCCGCCTTCGCCGTGATCCTTGGCTTCCTTGCGGTTGAACGAGAACGGCAGATTGCGACCGGCG
Organism: Betaproteobacteria bacterium; assembly: GCA_025997075.1. Classification (GTDB taxonomy): domain Bacteria; phylum Pseudomonadota; class Gammaproteobacteria; order Burkholderiales; family Rhodocyclaceae; genus Propionivibrio. The sequence goes on from BNUC01000179.1 coordinate 3,653, forward strand.
CACGCCAGGGACAAAGCGGTGACGGAGACCAGCGGAATGCCCTTGTAGGCTGGACCATAGAGCACGTCGACGTCGATGCCGCTGTTCAGGATGGCCTTGGCGTAGAATTGCGAAAGACGATCAAGCGCCGCGCCATCGTTGAACAGGCCGGCATTGAAAAAGTAAGGGGACAGCCGCCCGGCCTTGGTCTTGAACTCGCCAAATCGCAATACGTTCTGCGCAAGGGCAAATTCGATGAATTCCTGGCGAAAATCCATTGATACACTCTTTATGATCATCAAGGTCGCAATCGACACAAAACGCTATGTTACGCATCATTACCGCAAATCTCAACGGCATTCGTTCGGCGTGGAACAAGGGCTTTTCCGCCTGGGCCGCCAAACAGGACGCCGAGCTTATCTGCCTGCAGGAGCTCAAGGCGCAAATGTCCGATCTTTCGGAGGACATGAAAGTTCCGGAAGGCTTCCATGCCTATTACCATTGCGCCGTGAAAAAAGGCTATGCCGGCGTCGGTCTGTGGTGCCGGCGCAAGCCCGACGCTGTTACGGAGGGAATCGGCGATGCCGAATTCGACGCCGAGGGACGTTATCTGCGCGCCGATTTTGCCAATCTCTCGGTGATTTCCTTGTATGTTCCTTCGGGTTCCAGTTCGCCCGAGCGCCAGGCGGCCAAGTTCCGTTTTCTTGAGCTTTTCTATCCGCGCCTTGTTGAACTGTTGCAAAGTGGCCGGGAGATCGTGATTTGCGCCGACTGGAACATCGCGCACCAGGAAATCGACCTGAAAAACTGGAAATCGAACCAGAAGAATTCCGGCTTTCTGCCCGAGGAACGCGCCTGGATCGGGCGTGTCCTGAAGGAGGCCGGCTGGGTCGACGTTTATCGCCGTCTGCATCCGGAGGCGACGGATGAGAGCTATACCTGGTGGAGCAATCGCGGACAGGCCTGGGCCAAAAACGTCGGCTGGCGGCTCGATTATCAACTGGCAACGCCAGGATTGGCCGCATCCGCCGTGGCTTCCTCGGTCTATAAGGAACAGCGATTTTCCGACCATGCGCCGCTGAGTATTGATTACGAGTGGAGTTGAAAAGCGTTCTGGTCAATATCCTGCAAGCACGATGGTTTCGAGTCGGCGTGTTGCGACAGCTTTAGTTTTCTGCTTGCAAAAGTACATGGAACGACGATAAAGTAGTGCTGAACACTACTTTAGAAAATGTCCGATGAGAACCATATCCGCCAGCGATGCCAACCGCTATTTTTCCAATCTGCTGCGTGATGTCGTGGCAGGTGAAACCGTCACTGTTTTATCGCACGGCAAGCCTATTGCGATGATTGCGCCTGTGCATTCAGATGTTGACGAACGCGAAGAAGCCAAGCGTCAGCTACTGGCGAGGCTGAACCAACAACCCGCTTTGGGCGTGCGGGATTGGCGTCGCGAAGAACTGTACGAAGACTGATCGTGCGCGTTGCTCTGGACACCACTATTCTTGCCTATGCCGAAGGTTTAGGCGATGCGGCGCGCTGTAGTGTGGCAAAGGATCTGATCAGGCAACTTCCTGGCTACGACGTGATATTGCCCGCACAGGTTTTGGGAGAACTTGCGCGAGTGCTGACCACCAAGGCGAAAAGAACTCCCACAGCGACACGCGCTGCCGTGCTCGGCTGGGCGGGTTCCTTCGCGGTAGCGGATTCGACCTGGCCTGCCCTGACCGCCGCACTGGACTTGACCGTAGACCATCAAATGCCGATGTGGGACGCTCTCATCCTTGCGGTTGCGGCGGAAAATCATTGCCGTCGTTTGTACTCAGAAGATTTTCAACATGGCTTTGTCTGGCGCGGCATCACAATCACCAATCCGTTTCTTGCCCTGAAAAATTGAGGGACGCCCCGGCGTCCATGACTGACAACATTAAACAAAGGAACCCACCTTGAGTACCAAACCCCTCACCCCGCCCCCCGCCGGTTCCCGGCTGCTGATGTCGGGCAATGAAGCCATCGCCCGTGCCGTCTGGGATGCCGGCGTGCGTGTCGCCGCTGCTTATCCAGGCACGCCGTCTACCGAAATTCTGGAGAATGTCGCCCGCTATCCCGACCTGTATTCCGAATGGTCGGTGAATGAAAAAGTCTCGCTCGAAGTCGCCATCGGCGCTTCCTTGACCGGCGCGCGCAGTTTCTGCGCGATGAAGCACGTTGGCTTGAACGTTGCCGCCGATGCGCTGATGACGCTCACGCTCACCGGCGTTGTGGGCGGGCTGGTGATTGCGGTGGCGGATGACGTGGGCTTTTCTTCCTCGCAGAACGAGCAGGATTCACGCTTCTGGGGCCGCTTCGCGCATCTGCCCATCATTGAGCCTGCCGATTCGCA
>BNUC01000180.1 GCA_025997075.1 Betaproteobacteria bacterium
GCTGACGGTGGTGTTGCCGCTGTAGCTGTTGGCGTTGCTCAGGGTGAGCTTGCCGGTTCCGGTTTTGTTGAGCGGGGTGCTGCCTGTGCTGTTGTCGGCGATGACGCCGCGGACGGTGTAGTCGTGGTCCGCGGTGTTGGTGAAAGTCACTTTGGCGGGCTTGACGCCGCCGCTGATGATAGTGACCTGCCCGGCGCCGGTATCGGTGAAGGTGACTGTGTCGCCGTTGATGAATTGGGGTTCCGCGGTCCAGTTGTCTGAAGTCAGGATGTCCCAACTGCGATTGGTCGCGCCGGTCCAGGTGAGGTCGGTGGGCGTGGCGCGGTCGGGCGGTGGTGGAGGTGGAGGCGGTGGAGGTGGAGGTGGAGGTGGAGGTGGAGGTGGTGGCAGAACATCGGTCACATCGCGCTTGGCGATGAGGTCATTGCCGACATTGGACAGGCTGAAATCAGCGGAGAAAGCCACGCCTGCCTTGAGTGTGGCTTTGTTGCCTGGATTGCTGACGGCTCCGGTGATGCCTGCGCTGGTTGCGATGAGTTTGATGCTTTCGCCCTCGCTGAGGAGGCTCAGGCTGGTGGCGCTGCCGTCGAGGGCGAGTGTCACCACGCTGTTGTCAATGTTCGCGCTCCCCGTGACATTCAGCAGGGTTTGACCGTTATCTATCGCGCCCGGCAGGTAAAAATTCAGTTCGCCGCCGTTGGTGGTGAGGTTGCCGGTGATATTCCCGCCCTGCCAGGCATTCAGCGCGGCGCTGCTGGCATTCAGGATGACGTTGCCCGTGACGCTGCCGCGCAGGGCGAACGTGGCTCCGGGAGTATTCGCTACCGTTACGGGGCTGGTCAGGCTGCCGGTTGCGGCAAGTTCCAGCGTACCGGCGTTGATGGTCGTGCCGCCGGTGTAGGTATTTGCGCGGCTCAAAGTCAGCGTTCCCGCGCCGCCTTTGGTCAGGGTGCCTGTGCCGTCGATGATGCCGGAAAGGGTCTGGTTCGCGGTCTGGTTGAAAACCAGTGTCCCGTCATTGGCGATGGCTCCGACATAGCTGCCACCGCTGCCCAGCGTGCCGGTGACTGCCAGCGTTCCCATGTTGACCGTGGTGTCGCCGGTGTAGGTGTTCGCCCCGGAAAGGGTCAGCGTTCCCGCGCTGTTCTTTTCAAGAGAGCCGTTGCCGGAAATGACGCCGCTGAACGCGCCGCTCTGAACGGCCAGTCCGTTGCCGTTGATAATGCTGCCCGCGCCGCTCAGGACATTGACGCTTCTGCCCGCGCCCGTACCGTCATAGGTCGCGCCGCTCGCCACCGTCAGGTTGTAATCGAGGCCAATGTTGCCCGCCAGCGTTCCTTCGCTTACGGTGGTGCCGCCCCTGTAGGTGTTCGCGCCGCTTAAAGTCAGCGTTCCCGTGCCGGTCTTTTCAATGCCGCCGCCGCCGGAAATGAGGCCGGACAGCGTTTGATTCGCGTTTTGGTTGAAAAGCAGCGCGCCTTCGTTCTCGATGAGTCCGGCGTAGTCGTTGCTGCCGCCAACACCCGCACCGCTGCCCAAAGTGCCTTTCACTTCCAGCGTTCCCTTGCTGACCGTGGTGTTGCCTTTGTAGGTACTGTTCCCGGAAAGGGTGAGTATCGTTCCATCCGCGCCGGTTTTGGTCAGCCCGCCGTCGCCGGAAATCTTGCCGCCGAAATCGCCGCTTTGGACCGTCAGGCCGTCGCTGTTGATAATATTGCCCGCACCGCTCAGGACATTGACGGTTCTGGGCGCGCCCGTGCCGTCGTAGGTCGCGTTAGCCGCCACCGTCAGGTCGGCGTCGGAAGTGATATTGCCTTTCAGGATTCCTTCATTGACGAGGGTGGCGCCATAACTGTTGCTGCTATTGCTGCTATTGGAAAGGTTCAGCGTTCCATCACCGGTCTTGGTCAGGCTGCCGCTGCCGCTCACCACGCCGGAAATTTCCGCGCTGACGCTGGTCGGGATAGCCAGCGTGCCGCCCCCCGTGCCGAGTGTCCAGGGCTGCGAATAGGTCAGGCTGCCCGAATCGAGCAAGCCGATTGTGCCGCCGTCCAGCGCGAAAGGGGAATCGCTGGTCAGGGTGAGGTTTTGCACGTTGCCGGAAGCCACGTTGAAGGTGAAATCCAGCGATTCGCTGGCGAAGTCGCTGTACAGGTGGGCGTTGGCTTCTTCGTTGAAGATGTGCAGGGTGTAATTGCCGTTGGCAAGGGTGGAAGCGGCGTCGAAGCCGCCGCTGGCGGAAGATTGGGTACTGGCATATTTGGCGTAGGAATCATTGTCCGTAAGGACGCTGGCGTTGTACAGAAAGCCGGAAATGTATTGATTGGCGCTGCCTGTGGGCGCGCCCGAAAAATCGAAATCCAGCGCGTTGGAGGTCAGGGTGAGTTCCGGGGCGGAAATAGTTTTGTCCAAAAATGTAAATTTTCGCGCCGCCGTTGGCGTTGCCAGCGGCTTGTAAGCGTCGCCTACGGCGACGCCAGATTTGCCGGCGCTTGCGCCGGTTGATTCAGATGTGAAGAGGACAGATGTCAGATCTAAATTGAAAGCGGGGCGGACAACGAACGCCGCAATGATCACGCTGCTGCGGTCGTCGTAGCCGCCACCAGACCCGCCAGCGAAGGCGCTGCTAACACCGTCGGGCGAGCGCAACCACCACGAAGACGGGTAACTTCTAACCGTAGCGCCATTGGTATTGTCATCGTTAAGACTGGACGCTATCGCCTCCCATTCCGGCAAGGACAACGCCCAGTACAACTGCTTTTCCGCCTCCGCTCCCGTCATGCCGTCTTTTGCCAACAGGTCATCCACACTAGAAATAGAAGCCGTCGATAGCGGCTGTAAATCCCGCGCATTAATCACTTTCCGCTCTCTGCTGCCTACACCCGGCGCTGCCCCCGCCATCTGATTTTGCAAGCTGCTGCCATTGTATTCGCTACGGTTATTGATGCAGGTTCCAAAATTGCTGCCAGCGCATGTGCCGCCACTGTTGGGACGGAATGCCACATTGCTCCCCGAAGCAAAATCATTTGTGATGGAGAGCAGCGTTACGCTCTTCTCCGGTTGTGACGCACCGCCGTAAGCCCCGCTGTTAATGGCATAACCACTATCAATCTCGTTCTTGTAAATATCCTTGTCCTTGTTCCCAATCACCACCCATTCGTGTCCGCCAAAGTTGATTTGCGTGCTGTTGACTGTGGTCGTGGGAACTGCGGGAGCCGGAGAAGCCCCAAGGTCACGCCATTGCGATTGCGCCACGGCGGGTAAAGGGAAAATGGCGAGTAGGGCGAGATATAAAGGTAGGGCGGCATCTACGATACCGCCGGATGTAACGTCCGGCGCGTTCTTCGATCCCGCCCTACCTACTGCTTGCTTGCTTGCTTGCTTGCTTGCTTGCTTGCTTGCTTGCTTGCTTGCTTGCTTGCAAAAATTGTTGCGCCTGTTTTTGAAAAGTCAAGGGAATTTGTGGGGTTTTGCATGATTTTTTTGCCTTCATGAAGAGAAAGTTCCCGCCTTCGCGCAGGTGGCCGCAAACCGGCACGGGGTTGATACCTGATACCTGACATCTGATCCCTGAATAGTCCGTGTCCTGCCGCAAAACGTCAAATTGCTTTTGCCGGAAAAGCCACACTCCCGCCTGTTTTGAACCCTGATTACAACACTCGCCCGCCCTGTCATTGCGAAAAGTGGATTCCTGCTTTGCGGGCATTTCTTTGGGCTTTGGGCGTCGCTGATTATCCACGCGCCGGGAAGGTTTTGGCAATCGCCGGCGAGTCGTTCGTTCAAAAACCGTTCAAAAACCAGTTGACACTTGCCCTATAACGGGTTAGACCATCTATTGCAACACCCGAGTCAAACTTACATTCAGAGGAGGTAAAAATGATTTCTTTCATCATTGGCGTGGTCGCCCTTATTCTCGGTTATCTTCTTTACGGCAAGTTTGTAGAGAAGGTTTTTGGCATCGAGCCCCAACGCGCGACGCCGGCAGTCACAAGCAACGACGGCGTCGATTACGTGCAAATGGGCTGGCCGAAGGCGATGTTGATCCAGTTTCTCAACATCGCCGGGGTGGGGCCGATTTTCGGCGCGATCGCCGGCGCCATGTGGGGGCCGTGGGCATTCGTCTGGATCGTGCTCGGCTGCATCTTCGCGGGCGCGACGCATGACTATCTCTCCGGGATGATCTCGCTGCGCAACAACGGCGCCAGCATTTCGGAGATCATCGGCAAGTATCTCGGCGCCGGAGCGCTCCAGATCATTCGCGCCTTCTCCTTGCTGCTGCTGCTGCTCGTCGGCGTCGTCTTTATGACCTCGCCCGCGCTGATCCTGGAAAACCTGATCGATCCGGGCAACAAGACGGTCTATTTCGCCTTGCTCGCGGTGATCCTCGCCTACTACATCCTTGCCACCTTGCTGCCGATCGACAAGATCATCGGGCGTATTTATCCCATCTTCGGCGCGGCGCTGCTGGTCATGGGGGTGGGCATTTTCATCACCCTGTTTACCAGCGGCGAAATCAACAATGTGCCGGAATTCACCTTCGCTAATCTGCATCCGAAAAACGTGCCGCTTTTCCCGGCGCTGTTCATCACCATCGCCTGTGGCGCAATCAGCGGTTTCCACGCCACGCAATCGCCGATGATGGCGCGTTGCATCAGGAACGAGACCGAAGGACGCAAGGTGTTCTATGGCGCGATGATTCTTGAAGGACTGGTCGCGCTCATCTGGGCGGCGGCGGCCATGGCGCACTTCGGTGGACAAGAGGGTCTGGCGGCGGCGGGCGCCGCGCCAGTGGTGGTCAACAAGGTTTCTTTCGGCCTGATGGGTACGATCGGCGGTGTCCTGGCGGTGCTCGGCGTGGTGGCTTGCCCGATTACCAGCGGCGACACGGCTTTCCGCAGCGCGCGGCTCACCATCGCGGATGCGTTCAAGATCGAACAGAAGTCAATGCGTAACCGCCTGATGATCGCCCTACCGCTTTTTGCTGTCGGCGCCGTGTTGTGTTTCGTCGATTTCGGCATCCTCTGGCGTTACTTCGCCTGGTCGAACCAGACGCTCGCTACCTTTGCGCTTTGGGCAGGCGCGGCCTATCTGGTCGTACACGGCAAAAACTACTGGCTCGCCCTGATTCCCGCCGTTTTCATGACCGCCGTGGTGGTCAGCTTCATCTGCAACGCGGGCATCGGTTTCGGGCTGCCGTATGAAATCAGCATCGCGGTTGGCCTCATCGCCGCCGTGCTCAGTTTCGTGTGGTTCATCTGGGCGCACGTCAAGAAACCCGCTGCTGATCCTGTCGCCTGAGCAAGAGGGAAAGGGGTTACGGTCATTTGCTTAGGCTTTGTAAAAAAATAACTGTATAATCTTTGATGGGTCTGGTATTATGGCGAACATGGATGCCATTCCCATCAATTTTGAATTGCTACGTCCTCACCTGAATGAAAGGACTCGTCGATTAGTTGCCGCGGCAATGGTTGTTGGCAGGGAGTACGGAACCCAGGGCAAAATAGCCAAAGCGACCGGCGTATCTCATCGCGAAATCAGACGGGGCCTTGACGAACTTGTGAAAGATTCTCTTCCCCTGACAGAAAGACCGGAGCGTATCCGGAAGGCGGGAGGCGGACGAAAAAAGACAGACAAAAATGACCCGACAGTGGTTGAGGCGCTAAAGGAGATTGTTGAATCCACGACCCGAGGAGACCCGGAATCAAGGCTTCTTTGGACGACAAAAAGTCTGAGAAACCTGGCCTCCGAGTTAAAAAATCTGGGACATAAAATCAGTCACGTCACGGTGGGTTG
>BNUC01000181.1 GCA_025997075.1 Betaproteobacteria bacterium
GAACAGTCCCCAGGTCAACAGCCCGGCGCAGAGATAGATGCTGTAGGCAAATGTGTTGTTATCCATCCCAGGCAGCTTGGCTCGCATGACTTCCGCGAAGATCACGGTATAGACCACGATCATGGCCAGTGGATTGAGCACCGTCCACGCAGCGCCCAGCAGTGAATTCTTGTACTTGGATTGAAACTCGCGTTTAACGCTCCCCAGGATAAAGCCGCGATAGGCCCACAGCGCACGGAACAAAGCCAGCATCAGGCCTTGACTCCCAGAATCCGTTCGACCTCGCGCACCCGCGCGGCGACGATGCCAGCCTCCGCGCGGGACTCGACGTTGAGCCGCAACAGGGGTTCGGTATTGGAGCTGCGCAGGTTGAGCCGCCAGGCTTCAAACGCGAGACTGAGGCCATCGGTCCTGTCGATCACGGGATGATCCGCCGCGAAGTGTTCTTCCACCTTGCGCATGGCGGCTGGGGCATCGGCCACCGTGTAGTTGATTTCTCCGCTGCACGGGTGAGCGGCCTCCCGCTCGCCGACAAGGCTGGATAAGGGTTTGCCTGTGCTACTCAACAAACCGATGACGAGCAGCCAGGGAATCATGCCACTGTCGCAATAGGCGAAATCACGGAAATAGTGATGCGCGCTCATCTCGCCGCCGTAGATGGCGTCTTCCTTGCGCATGCGTTCCTTGATGAAGGCGTGGCCGGTCTTGCTCTGGATCGGTATGCCGCCGCATTGGGTGACAATATCGACGGTGTTCCAGGTCAGGCGCGGATCGTGGATGATCCTGGCGCCGGGATGTTTCCGCAGAAAAGCTTCGGCCAGCAGTCCGACGATGTAATAGCCTTCGATGAATTTGCCCGTCTCGTCGAACAGGAAGCAGCGATCGAAATCGCCGTCCCAGGCGATGCCCATGTCGGCCTGATGCGTGCGTACCGCATCAGCCGTCGCGGCCCGGTTTTCGGGCAGCAGCGGATTGGGGATGCCGTTGGGGAAAGCCGAATCCGGCTCATGATGGATCTTGATGAACTCAACGGGAACCGCCATAGCTTTGAAACGCTGCTCGATGACATCGACCACGTGCCCCGCGACGCCATTACCGGCGTTGACGACCAAACGCAGGGCGTTCAGGCGAAGCGGGTCGATGTAGCCCAGCAGATGGTCGACGTAGGGCTCAAGAATCGATTGCCGGGTCAGGGCGCCGCGCCTTGCCGCTTGGGTAAACGCATTGTCTTCCGCCAGGCGTTGAATCTGCTTCAGGCCGGACTCGCCGCTGATCGGCCGCGCACCCTTGCCGACGAACTTCATGCCGTTGTAGTCCAGCGGGTTGTGGCTGGCCGTCACCTCGATGCCACCGTCGACATCGAGGTGGAAAGCGGCAAAATAAATTTCCTCGGTCCCGGTCAGCCCCAGGTCGATGACATCGACACCAGCCTCCATCAGCCCTTCGGCCACCGCCTGCTTGAGCGCCGCGCTGGTCCGCCGCACGTCGCCGCCCACCACCACTCGCCGTGGCTTGAGATATTCACCGAAAGCCCGTCCGATGCGCCGGGCGATGTCCTCGTTGAGTTCCGCGCCCAGCTTGCCGCGAATATCGTAAGCCTTGAAGCAAGTCAGTGCGGATGAGGCCGAATCTGTTTTCAATTGACACGTCCATAAATGTCATCAAAACGGACGATGTCATCCTCGTCGAGATACGCTCCGCTTTGCACCTCGATCATCACCAGCGGCAGCAAGCCGGGATTTTCAAGCCGATGCTTGTGGCCGGCGGGGATATAGGTGGATTCGTTGGTATTGACGAACAGTTCTTTCTCGCCATTGACCACCCGCGCCATGCCGCTGACGACGATCCAGTGCTCGCTGCGGTGATAGTGCATTTGCAGGCTCAGGCAGGCGCCGGGTTTGACCTCGATCCGCTTGATCTTGAAGTTGGGACCGGTTTCCAGCACCGTGTAGCTTCCCCAGGGGCGGTTGACCGAGCGGTGCAGCTTGTAGGCATCATGCCCGCCGGCCTTGAGCCTGGCATAGAGATGCTTCACGTCCTGGGCGCGCTCGCGCGTCGCGACGAGCAGCGCGTCGGGCGTGTCGATCACGATGAGGTTATCTATACCGACCGCGCCGATCATGCGCTCGCTGCCGCGGATATAGCAGTTGGAAACTTCATGCAGCGTCACTTGCGCGCCTTCGATGCGGTTGCCGCAAGCATCCGGCTCGGTCAGATCGCCCAGAGCGTCCCAGGAGCCGATGTCGCTCCAGCCAATGCGGCAGGGCACCACCGCGACCTTGGACGATTTTTCCATCAACGCGAAGTCGATCGAATCGTCCGGTACGGTCGAGAAGCTGCCGGCCTCCAGTTGGACCTGTGAATCGCCGTTTCCGCCGTCTCCGTTTACGCGTCGCGATTGCGCGATGCAGGCGCGCGTCGCCGACAGGATATCCGGACAATGCCGTTCCATTTCGTCCAGCAGGACGCCAGCGGAAAAAACAGAACATGCCCGAATTCCACTGATAGTTTCCCGAGTCGACGTACTCCCTGGCTTTTTCGAGATTTGGCTTTTCCACGAAGCGGCGGACATTGAATCCGGCAATGTTCCCTTCGCATTCAATTGGACAACCCATGTCGGCTTCGATATAGCCATAACCGGTTTCCGGGGCATCCGGCTTGATGCCGAAGGTCACCAGCTTGCCTCGCTGTGCGATCAGGGCGGCGCGCGAAACCGCCTGCGCAAAGGCTTCCTGGTCGGAAATCAGGTGATCGGCCGCCAGGACCAGCATCAATGCGTCCCGTCCGTGCGTCTCTACAATCGTCAGCGCGGCCGCGGCGATCGCCGGCGCGGTATTACGTCCGAAAGGCTCAAGAACGAAACTATTGGGAAGATTGATTTTGCTGTTTGCGGCAATTTCATCGTAATCGTCCCTGGTTTTGAAATACAGCTCGCGGTTGGTTATCGTCATGACCTCGACGACCCCCGGCAACACCGCCCCGCGCTGACGATTGTAGAGACGCACGGACGGGACGCATTGATGCTGGTCCTGGCGGCCGATCACCTGATTTCCGACCAGGAAGCCTTTGCGCAGGCGGTTTCGCGCGCCGCCCTGATCGCACAGCGAGGCAAGCTGGTGACCTTCGGCATCAAGCCGGATGCCCCGGAAACCGGTTATGGCTATATCGAAGCCGACATGGGTTGTCCAATTGAATGCGAAGGGAACATTGCCGGATTCAATGTCCGCCGCTTCGTGGAAAAGCCAAATCTCGAAAAAGCCAGGGAGTACGTCGACTCGGGAAACTATCAGTGGAATTCGGGCATGTTCTGTTTTTCCGCTGGCGTCCTGCTGGACGAAATGGAACGGCATTGTCCGGATATCCTGTCGGCGACGCGCGCCTGCATCGCGCAATCGCGACGCGTAAACGGAGACGGCGGAAACGGCGATTCACAGGTCCAACTGGAGGCCGGCAGCTTCTCGACCGTACCGGACGATTCGATCGACTTCGCGTTGATGGAAAAATCGTCCAAGGTCGCGGTGGTGCCCTGCCGCATTGGCTGGAGCGACATCGGCTCCTGGGACGCTCTGGGCGATCTGACCGAGCCGGATGCTTGCGGCAACCGCATCGAAGGCGCGCAAGTGACGCTGCATGAAGTTTCCAACTGCTATATCCGCGGCAGCGAGCGCATGATCGGCGCGGTCGGTATAGATAACCTCATCGTGATCGACACGCCCGACGCGCTGCTCGTCGCGACGCGCGAGCGCGCCCAGGACGTGAAGCATCTCTATGCCAGGCTCAAGGCCGGCGGGCATGATGCCTACAAGCTGCACCGCTCGGTCAACCGCCCCTGGGGAAGCTACACGGTGCTGGAAACCGGTCCCAACTTCAAGATCAAGCGGATCGAGGTCAAACCCGGCGCCTGCCTGAGCCTGCAAATGCACTATCACCGCAGCGAGCACTGGATCGTCGTCAGCGGCATGGCGCGGGTGGTCAATGGCGAGAAAGAACTGTTCGTCAATACCAACGAATCCACCTATATCCCCGCCGGCCACAAGCATCGGCTTGAAAATCCCGGCTTGCTGCCGCTGGTGATGATCGAGGTGCAAAGCGGAGCGTATCTCGACGAGGATGACATCGTCCGTTTTGATGACATTTATGGACGTGTCAATTGAAAACAGATTCGGCCTCATCCGCACTGACTTGCTTCAAGGCTTACGATATTCGCGGCAAGCTGGGCGCGGAACTCAACGAGGACATCGCCCGGCGCATCGGACGGGCTTTCGGTGAATATCTCAAGCCACGGCGAGTGGTGGTGGGCGGCGACGTGCGGCGGACCAGCGCGGCGCTCAAGCAGGCGGTGGCCGAAGGGCTGATGGAGGCTGGTGTCGATGTCATCGACCTGGGGCTGACCGGGACCGAGGAAATTTATTTTGCCGCTTTCCACCTCGATGTCGACGGTGGCATCGAGGTGACGGCCAGCCACAACCCGCTGGACTACAACGGCATGAAGTTCGTCGGCAAGGGTGCGCGGCCGATCAGCGGCGAGTCCGGCCTGAAGCAGATTCAACGCCTGGCGGAAGACAATGCGTTTACCCAAGCGGCAAGGCGCGGCGCCCTGACCCGGCAATCGATTCTTGAGCCCTACGTCGACCATCTGCTGGGCTACATCGACCCGCTTCGCCTGAACGCCCTGCGTTTGGTCGTCAACGCCGGTAATGGCGTCGCGGGGCACGTGGTCGATGTCATCGAGCAGCGTTTCAAAGCTATGGCGGTTCCCGTTGAGTTCATCAAGATCCATCATGAGCCGGATTCGGCTTTCCCCAACGGCATCCCCAATCCGCTGCTGCCCGAAAACCGGGCCGCGACGGCTGATGCGGTACGCACGCATCAGGCCGACATGGGCATCGCCTGGGACGGCGATTTCGATCGCTGCTTCCTGTTCGACGAGACGGGCAAATTCATCGAAGGCTATTACATCGTCGGACTGCTGGCCGAAGCTTTTCTGCGGAAACATCCCGGCGCCAGGATCATCCACGATCCGCGCCTGACCTGGAACACCGTCGATATTGTCACCCAATGCGGCGGCATACCGATCCAGAGCAAGACCGGCCACGCCTTCATCAAGGAACGCATGCGCAAGGAAGACGCCATCTACGGCGGCGAGATGAGCGCGCATCACTATTTCCGTGATTTCGCCTATTGCGACAGTGGCATGATTCCCTGGCTGCTCGTCATCGGTTTGTTGAGTAGCACAGGCAAACCCTTATCCAGCCTTGTCGGCGAGCGGGAGGCCGCTCACCCGTGCAGCGGAGAAATCAACTACACGGTGGCCGATGCCCCAGCCGCCATGCGCAAGGTGGAAGAACACTTCGCGGCGGATCATCCCGTGATCGACAGGACCGATGGCCTCAGTCTCGCGTTTGAAGCCTGGCGGCTCAACCTGCGCAGCTCCAATACCGAACCCCTGTTGCGGCTCAACGTCGAGTCCCGCGCGGAGGCTGGCATCGTCGCCGCGCGGGTGCGCGAGGTCGAACGGATTCTGGGAGTCAAGGCCTGATGCTGGCTTTGTTCCGTGCGCTGTGGGCCTATCGCGGCTTTATCCTGGGGAGCGTTAAACGCGAGTTTCAATCCAAGTACAAGAATTCACTGCTGGGCGCTGCGTGGACGGTGCTCAATCCACTGGCCATGATCGTGGTCTATACCGTGATCTTCGCGGAAGTCATGCGAGCCAAGCTGCCTGGGATGGATAACAACACATTTGCCTACAGCATCTATCTCTGCGCCGGGCTGTTGACCTGGGGACTGTTC
>BNUC01000182.1 GCA_025997075.1 Betaproteobacteria bacterium
CCGGACATACCGCCCATGAAAATCCGCCATCTCATCCCGCTGCTGCTCTTTCTCGCCCTGGCGGCGCTGCTGGCCTTCGGCCTGAGCCACGAACGCAGCGCCCTGCCGTCGCCGCTGATTGACCGTCCGCTGCCGGATTTCCGCCTGGCGGGCGTGGAGGAAGGCGAGGGCGATTTTGCCCCCGCCCGGATGCGCGGCGAGGTGTGGCTGCTCAACGTCTGGGCGTCGTGGTGCCTGTCCTGCCGTGTGGAGCATCCGGTGCTGATTGAGCTTGGACGTCAAGTTCCCATCGTTGGTCTCAATTACAAGGAAGTGCGCGGTGACGGTAATCTGGATGCCCGTGGCTTTGCTCCGGAGATGGAACTCTCGCTTGCCCGTCAGCGCGCCCGTGGCTGGCTTGCCGCGCACGGCGGCTCCCCCTATCGCGCGACAGCGCTCGATCTGGATGGCCGGGTTGGCATTGATCTGGGCGTTTACGGCGTGCCCGAAAGTTTTCTGATCGACCGTATCGGTCGTGTGCGCTACAAGCACACCGGTCCCCTGACGGCGCAGGTTGTTCAGCAAGAGTTGTTGCCCCGGATTGAGGCCATGCGGCATGAACAAAAATAATGTGCTTCTGGAAACACTCTGCGCGTTGCTGCTGGCCGCGCTGTTGTTCTTTTCTCCTCTCATACTTGCGGGAGAGGGCCAACCCGATCCTGCCCTCGAAGCGCATGCAAACGACCTCGCCTACAAACTGCGCTGCCTTGTCTGCGAAAACCAGTCAATCGCCGAATCCAACGCCCCGCTGGCCGCCGATCTGCGCCAGCAGGTGCGCGAGCAATTTCAGGCCGGCAAAAGCGAGAAAGAGGTGATCGCCTGGCTGACCGCACGCTACGGTGATTACGTGCTCTACGACCCCCCGGTCAAGCCGATTACCCTGCTGCTATGGGTTGGTCCGGCGCTGCTGTTGATTTTGGGCGCAGGCGGCTTGCTCGTGCGCCTGCGCCGACGGCAACGTGAACTGGCCGCGCAGCCACCCCTGAGCGCCGCCGATCGTGCCCGTGCCCGCGTCCTGCTGCAAACGCCGGAGTCGGAGTGATGAGCGGCCTTTTCGGTTTCCTCGTCCTCGTCATCCTGCTGCTTGCCGCCGTGTTGATGTTGGTATTGCCTCCGTTGTTCGGTCGAGGAGTGGATGCCGACGCTGCCGAATCCGAGCCCAACAACCATGTTTCCAGCGCCCTTGCCGTGCTGCGTGAGCAACTGGCCGAACTGGACGCCGACCACGCAGCGGGAAATCTCGACGCTGCCGCCTACGCCGAGGCGCGTGACGAACTGGAACGCCGCGCGCTGGAAGAAGGCGAGGGTGATGAGACTGCTCCACAAGTGGAAAAAGAAAAGGAAAAGGGCTGGATATTCACCCTCGCCCTCGGCGTGCCGCTGCTGGCGCTGGTCGGTTATCTGCTGGTCGGCACGCCGATTGCGCTTGACCCGCCCGCGCTCACCGCGCAGGGGCAGTCCGTCGCCCGCATGGCGGCACGGGCCGGGGAACTTGCCGCCCATCTCGCGGAGGTTCCGGACGATGTGGCGGGCTGGGAAGAATTGTCCATCCTGCGCGTTGAACTGAATGATCCCGCCGGAGCCGCCAAGGCGCTCGCGCGCCTGTCCGCCCTGCGCCCGGAGGATGCCGACGTGCTCGTCGCCTGGGCGGTAGCCGTCGCCATGCGCGACCAGAATTTTGAGGGTGAAGTCGAAACGCTTCTACGGCGTGCGCTGGCCATTGACCCGGAACACCCTCGCGCGCAGGCCATGATGCGGCACATTGAACAAAGTCGCGCCCGCGACCTGCAACAGCCGGAAGAAGCAAGGAAGTGAAAAAATTTTCTCCGTATTTCCCGTGATTACCGGGTCTGATAAGCATTCGCTTCGCACTATTTCGGTGCTATATTGGCCTGCCGGTGCATTATAATGGGGCGACGGTAGTCAGCTTGTCCGTGGAAAATGCCTTATTGTGCAATCCCGGCTCGGCAGTGTGATGGTGGCACCTTTTTTGCTTGTTGCTATCGCGCTTTTCAAATAAATGGCGGGTAATAATGCCTGTCATTGTACAGAGAGGGGTTTTTGTATGGCGCAGGAAAATACCAAGGATTCGGGTGACGGAAACATCGATTTCAATGAATTGATGCGCAAGTTCGATACGGAATCGGCGTATCGGATTTTCTCTGGCTGGCTGGCCAAGCTGATGATGCTGGTCGCGGTCGCCATGTCGTGCTTCCATTTCTACACATCGGGTTTCGGGCTTTTGCCGGCGCAGCATCAAGGCGCGGTGCACCTTGCGTTTACCTTGCTGCTGACGATTTTCCTGTATCCGGCCAGCAAGAATTCCCCGAAAAATACCGTGCCGTGGTACGACATCATCGTGGGGCTGCTCGGAGTCTGCGCGAGCATGTATCTGGTGGTCAATTACATGTCGCTGATCGAGCGTTCGGGGATGCCGTCCGATCTCGACCTGATTTGGGGTTTCATCCTGATTTTCGTGCTGCTGGAAGCCACGCGCCGCATCTCGAACCCCGTGCTGCCCTGCCTGGCCATCATCTGTGTGCTGTACTGCTATTTCGGGAATGTCCTGCCCGGAAGCATGGGGCACCGGGGATTTTCCATCTCGCGCATCATCAATCACATGTATCTGGGTACGGAAGGGATTTTCGGCACGCCGCTGGAAGTGTCCTCAACCTTCGTCTTCATGTTCATCCTGTTCGGCTCGGTGCTTGAAAAAACCGGCGTCGGGAAGTTCATCATCGATATTTCCCTGGCGCTGGCGGGTTGGGCCTCGGGCGGTCCGGCCAAGGTGACGGTTATCGCCTCGGGCATCATGGGAACCGTCTCCGGTTCGTCCGTCGCCAACGTGTGCACCGTGGGCATGTTTACCATCCCGCTGATGAAGAGCGTGGGCTACAAGCCGCACTTTGCCGCCGCCGTTGAAGCCGCCGCGTCGACCGGGGGGCAGATCATGCCGCCGGTCATGGGCGCGGGCGCGTTCATCATGGCCCAGTTTCTGGGCTGGCCGTATATCGAGGTGGCCAAGGCCGCCGTCATTCCGGCGCTTCTGTACTACACCGCCGTGCTTATCCAGGTGCACTTCGAAGCCAAGCGGCTGGGCCTTTCCGGCATCGCGCGCGAGAACCTGCCCAACGTGTGGCATCTGGTGAAAACCCGGGGCTTTCTGGTTCTTCCGCTTGCCGCCATCATCTATCTTCTGGTGGCAGGCTATACGCCGCTGATGGCGGCTTTCTGGGGCATTCTCGTCAGCATCCCGCTTTCCTATCTGAGCAAGGAAACGCGTCTGACCCCGAAAAAGCTCCTTGAAGCCCTCGAAGCCGGCGCCCGTTCTTCTCTGGGCGTGGCCTGCGCCTGCGCCTGCGTCGGTTTCATCGTCGGCACCGGCACGCTGACCGGGCTGGCTCTGCGCATCGCCGGCGGTATCGTCGATCTGGCCGGAGGCTTGCTGTTGCCGACCCTTCTGCTGACCATGCTCGCCAGCATTCTGCTGGGAACCGGCCTGCCGACCACGGCCAACTTCATCGTCACCAGCACCATGGCGGCCCCCGCGCTGAAATTGCTGGGCGTGCCGGACATCGCGGCCTATATGTTCGTGTTCTATTTCGGCATCGCGGCGGATCTCACGCCTCCTGTGGCTCTCGCGGCTTACGCAGCGGCAGGCATTGCCGGCGCGGACCCGATGAAATCGGGGGTGACTTCGGTCAAGCTCGCCCTGGCGGGCTTTCTGGTGCCATTCGTCTACGTCTATAATCCGATATTGTTGATGGTGAACGCCACCCCCTTAGCCGTGATTCAGGCCACGATTACCGCGCTGGTCGGGGTTTACCTGCTTTCCATGACCACCATCGGGTACTATAACGGGCACTTGCCGTGGTGGATGCGCATCCTGGCAATGTCCGGGGCCTTGGGCTTGCTGGATCCTGATACCATGACCGATTTTTATGGGCTTGGAGTTTTGGCATTTATTTATTTGTGGCAACGTTTCGTAGCAAAACCTCGCCAGACAGTGGCGGCAACACAACCAGGAGATGAATAGTATGAAACAACATAAATTAGTGAGCTTGCTTTCGATTACCGCTCTGAGCGTTTCTCTTTGCGCCGGAGTCGCACAGGCCAAGGACTTTGTTTCCGTCGCCACGGGCGGGACTTCCGGAACCTACTATCCCATCGGCGGCGCGATTGCCCAGGCGGCCAGCAAGAGCGGCGTCATCCAGGCGACCGCGGAAACAGGCAATGCCTCCGTGGCCAACCTGAACCTCGTCGGCAAGGGCGAAATCGAAATAGCCTTCGCGCAGAACGATACGGCGTTCTGGGCCTATAACGGACAGCAGATGTTCAAGGAGCCCTTGAAAAATGTGCGCGCCGTTGCCGCCCTGTATCCGGAACATGTCCAGGTCATTACCGCCAAGGACGCCAAAATCGTCACCGTCGACGACCTGAAAGGCAAACGCGTCAGCGTGGGAGCCGCGGGTTCGGGCACCGAAGCGGATGCGCGGGCGCTTTTCGATATTGCCAAACTGACCTATGCCGACATGAAGGTCGATCACCTTGATTTTGGTCAGACAACCAACCGTTTCAAGGACAACCAGATCGACGTGGGTTTCGTCGTGGCCGGTTTCCCGACGGCTTCGGTCATGGACCTGACGACGACCAAGGACGTGCAACTGCTGAGTTTTTCCGATGACTTCCTGGCGCAACTTTCCAAGACCTTCCCGTACTTTGTCGCCAGCGTCATCCCTGCCAATACTTATCGCGGCATTGACAAGGAAACGAAAACTCCCGCCGTCGTGGCCATCCTCGTGACTCATGACAAGGTGCCGGAGGCCGTCGTCTACGAGTTCGTGAAGGGTATGTTTGAAAATCTGGATGCGATCCAGGCCTCGCACGCCACGGCCAAGCAGATCACGCTCAACGGCGCGCTGCAAGGCATCACTGTCCCCGTGCATCCGGGCGCTGCCAAGTACTACAAGGAAAAAGGTCTTACCGTTCCTGAAATCAAGTAAATACCACCATTGATTTTGCTAACGCCTGTCGGAAGAAACCCCGGCAGGCGTTTTTTCATGGGTGGTCTGGAAATCGCTTCGAATGAAAGAGAACTATCAGTGGGTGTCGTTCAATACTCAGTTGCAGACGTTTTCCAGGGAAGCTCTCATACAATGCAGTGCGAGTTTCTTCCGCGCCATAGGAAAAAAGGTTTCGCCCCAGGGCGCTGTTGCCAACACGAAGGAAGATGTCATCCCAGGACTGCCGTCCACCCTCAATCACCATCCAGGGAGGTTCCATGCGGAAACGTCCGAATGGCGGGCGGGCAAAGGGAAGTCCGGCGTTGTGCGACTGTACGCGCTCCTGCCATGACCAGATTTGTCCGTTGACAATGCGATAGCTGTCCTGAACTGGCGTGAGTTGTACGGAGTGGATATATTCCGTGGCAAATTCCTGTCCCAATGGGGCGCTCGCCGCAAACAAGGGCGCATCATGCCCGGATGTTTCGTTCGTGACGGCGGATGGCGCGAAGCGGATCAGCAGAGCATCAACCGGGTGCAGGAGCAGGGCGGGCGGCGCAAGAGCGCACAGCAGTGTCCAATATTTCCAATTTCTCTTTGCCGAAAAGCGGCAAAGCGCCAAAATTGTGTTCATGGGTTTTTTCGGGAGTAATGCGCGTTCATGTCTTTCCACCCTCTCGGTTTCCTTTCCGGTCTGGCTTATCTGGCCATTTGCCTGCTGATCGCGGCTTCCGGCGCC
>BNUC01000183.1 GCA_025997075.1 Betaproteobacteria bacterium
CCGAGACGATGCTCCAGCGGATGTTCTGCCCGGTTTGCGCGATGCCGTCCTGGTACGCTTTGAAGTTCAGGGTAAGGCCGGCGGACAGGGCCTGGGCCACGGGAATCGAGTCCGCGGCGGCGCTCAGAGAGGTAACGTCGTTCACTCCGATGACATTCACGGTGAAGCGGGCGGTGGAGTTTCCGGCCTGCGCGGTCACGGTGACCGGCCCGGTGACGGTGTTGCTCAGTGTGCCCCGGACATAGCCGCCTCCACTGGTGAGGTAGGTTTTGGAGAAATCGGCCGCGTGGGCGGTTTTTATGAAGATTTCCCGCAGAGTATTCGCCGCCCGCGCCAGGAAACTGGCGGGAGCGGCTTCCTTCCTGGCCAGTGTCGCGCCGTGGCTTGCCCGGACAGTGACTGTCACGTCGTCGGGAAATTCGTCAAAGCCGTTGCGCAGGCGGAGGATGAATTCGCCGCTGGCCTTGTTGAATCCGGTGAGTTCGATGTGGTAGGCCTTTCCGGCTTTGTATTCCAGAATGATTTTGTTTTCCCGGTCGACAAACTCGTGCCGGGAGGCGGAGACGGTGCGCAGTTCGGCGACTTTGGAATGACGTAGCTGTTGTTCCCAGGGCATCCCGAAGTGGTAGGTGAGGTTCAGGCCGAATTCGGTGTCGTTCCGGCCGCTTTCGACATGACGGTTTCTGACGAATCCGGAGATCAGCGGGATGGGGGTGTATTCGACGCCGTAAGACCATTCGCGCGGGTCTTTTTCCAGATGCCTTGCGCCGGACACGCCGACATGTTCGCCGGACCAGCGGGTATAGGCGCCGGTGAAGGCCAGATTGCGGTACGTGGGGAGCCAGGCTTTGACGCGGAGGTCCCATCCTTTGGCGGGACGTTCTTCTATCAGGCGGTGGTCGAAGTCGGGCGAGACTTTCCAGCCGGAGAGCGGGAAGTAGTAGTTGCTTGCCAGTCGCAGCCAGTCGTATTGAATTTCTCCGCCGACGCTGCCTCTTTGGTGGGAGCGGCTGAAGTCCTGGTCGAAAAAGGCGTTGTAGCCGAGCATGAGGTGGCCGGCGTTCTGGAGGTCCTGCGCGTAGGGGAACCAGCGCTGACCCAGGCCAAAATTGCCTATCCAGCGGTCTTTGCTGTCGCTTGAGGCCATGCTCCGCGCGCCGATCTGGGTGAATACCGTCGTGCGGGGTGAATCGTGGATGGGCAGCAGTACATCGCCTTCGCCCTGGAGGTGGCCGTCCCAATCGATGTTGAAATTGACGCGGGCGCGTCCGTTGTCGACGAGACCGGAGAGTAGGGTTTCGGCGGAGCTGTTGAGCCAGTTCGTGCCGTAATTTCTGGCTTTGTCCCTGGCGATCTCCAGGGGTTTGAGTTCGCTGAGTTTCAGGGTGCCGTTGCGGCGGCCTGGTGTGGGGTCGTCTTGCGGGAAGGGGTTATGAGCGGGGTCAGAGGATGAAGCTTTTGTTCCTGGTTGCACGGGGCCGGGAAGGCCGAGAAATCCGGTGACCTGTTCGAGAATGAGGTGCGGCAGGGTCGGCCTGGGCGCGGCTTCCGCCGGTGTGTCGGCGGCGGCGGGCGCGCTGGCCGGCCCGTTATCGACAGGACTCTGCGCCAGCGCGGGCAGGAGGAAAATCAGGTGGCAGCCAAGGAAAAGGGCAAGGAGCGTTTTACGCGCGCGAGGAAGGCGGGCTGACGTGTTCATGCTTGAACTCTCGGAGGGAATAGAGGAAAACGGGATGGAACGCAGGGGAACGGGAGGGAACCGGCGGATAAAAAAAAGGCCTTGTCTTTGAGCAAAGACAAGGCCCGGAATTTGGCGGAAAAGAAACGATAAAAGCCGCGCAAGGGGCGGCTTTTATACGAGGTTACTAGAGAGAGTGTGTGTGGCAAGAATCGTGCCAGGACTGTCAGTCCACGCCTGTTGCTGTTGCTCCCCGGCTTTTTTACCGGACAGGAAGAAGTCTTTCAGCCCACGCATGCGCGCCATGTAACACCCCATTGGAAAGAGAGAAAAATATCACAGAATTTCCAGCGAGAGGTGGGGAATTGGCGGCCAATTCAGGGCAATCGCGCGAATGTGTTGCTCGCGGTAAGGCATGAACATGAACAGGCGCCTGCTTCCCCTCTCCCCTTGTGGGAGAGGATGCCCCGGCAGGGGCAGGTGAGGGGAAGGATTAGCATTAACACGGAGAATGTAGGGGCGAATGAAAACCTTTTTAACCACGGCGACACGGCGAAAAGCAAAGACAAAAACGATTTTTGCTTTTTCGCCGTGTCGCCGTGGTTAACTGCTTTTTCCATTGGATCCCTGCACATCAGTTTGAATCGCACCCTCGCCGATCCGAATAGCCCCAAACTCCATTTCACGCTATATTTAACCCCTATCGGAGACAGACATGACCATAGAGCAAACTGTTGAAGTCCCTGCCAGCCACCGGCTGATTATCGACGTGCCCCGCGAAGTGCCAACGGGAAGAGTCATACTCGCCTTTACCCCGGTTACCGAGAGCCACCAAGTCGGAGCTTCCCCGTCCATCGATGCCTTGAAAAAAGAGGCGGCGCAAAAGGCGACGGCGCGGCGGGCTTACATTGAAGCCAAGGGGAAAAACCCGCTGATGGAACTTCGGAACTCGATGAAAAGCGTGCCTTTCGCGGGCATTGACGGTGTGGAATATCAAAGGAAAATGCGCGATGAATGGCCGGACTAACGCCGTGCTTGTGCTGGACAGCAATGTCATTATCAATTTTATCAACAACAATATCGATACCCTGCCCGGCGCGGACAGCGCGGAGTCTACGCAAACTACGCAGTATTTTGTAAGTGTCATTACCGAAATGGAGACCCTTGCAAACCCCAACGATACCGGGGAAGAGCGAAAAAATGTGCAAGCCCTTTTATCACAGTTTACGATTGCACCGCTTAACAATGAAATTAAAGAGCTTGCCATAGAAATTCGCCGCGCCGGCAGTCCGCGCCCAAAACTTCCCGATGCCATTGTCGCGGCAACGGCGGTAGTTTTAGACGCTGCTCTTGTTACCTGTGATGATAATTTGCTCCGCCTTGTCTGGCCCGGTTTACGGTCATTCAGCATAGCGTAACGAATGCAGGTGCCCCGGCAGGGGCAGGAGAGGGGGATGCCTGAACGACACATTTCCCTGCGCTGTTTCGTACTGAACCGCAGCCCCCCTCTTCTGCGCTTTTACCAAAATTCGGGGCATCCTCCCCCACAAAGGGGGGAGGAAAAATCGGAAAATCAGGCTCCGTGCGTCACGAGGCGAGGATGTCGCGGGTGTCGCGCGCGATCACCAATTCTTCGTTGGTCGGCACCACCAGAACCTTGATCGGCGAATCGGCGGTGGAGATGAGCGCTTCCTTGCCGCGCACATTATTGGCCTCGGCATCCAGCTTGATCCCGAGCAGGGTCAGCCGCTCGACGACCGAGGCGCGGAAGGCGATGTCGTTTTCCCCGATGCCGCCCGTAAACACGATGGCGTCGATGCGCTCCAGCAGGACGGCGTAAGCGCCGATGTACTTGAGCACACGATGGCGCAGCACGTCGATGGCCAGTTTGGCGCGGGCAATGCCTTCCTCGGCGGCCTTGTGCAGATCACGCATGTCGGAACTGACGCCGGAAATGCCCAGCAGACCGGATTTTTTGTTGAACGCGTTGTCGATGTCGGCAGACGACATATTGAAGTTGGCCGCCAGGTAGATCGGGATGCCGGCATCTATGTCGCCGCTGCGCGTGCCCATGACGATCCCTTCCAGCGGAGTCATCCCCATGCTGGTGTCGAAGGCCTTGCCGTTCTTGACGGCGGTAATCGACGAACCGTTGCCCATGTGACAGGTGATGCAATTGAAATCGCCGCTGGCAATGCCGAGAATCTGGGCCGCGCGCTCGGCGACGAAACGGTGCGAGGTGCCGTGGAAACCATAGCGGCGCACATGATGCTTTTCGTACCACTCGTAAGGCAGCGCGTAGATGAAAGATTCCGGAGGCATGCTGGCGTGGAACGAAGTGTCGAATACCCCGACGTTCGGAACACCGGGCAAGGCTTTTTGCATGGCTTCGATGCCGGTGATGTTGGGCGGGTTGTGCAGCGGCGCGAGTGAAATGTTTTCCTTCACCGCAGCAATCACTTCTTCCGTGATCAATACCGAACCGGAAAATTTCTCGCCGCCATGCACGACGCGATGGCCGATGGCGGCGATGTCCGACAGGGATTTGATAACCCCGCCCTTGGGGGCAATCAGCTTGTCCAGGACTTTTTTGATGGCCGCTTCATGATCGGCGATGTCGGCCGTTTCCTTGATTTTTTCGCCGTTGGCGGGCTCATAGACCAGCACCGAGTCCGTCATGCCGATGCGCTCGACCAGACCGGATGCCACCCGATGCTCGTTGGACATGTCAAGCAACTGATACTTGAACGACGAACTGCCGCAATTCAAAACAAAGACAAACATTATTCCCCCTAGAAATAAGCAAAGCAGCGCCTGAAAAAACTTATCGCGGCGAGCGTGACAAACAAGACATCCTGTGGCGACGTCCGCCGAAAACCGAACGCTTCTCAACGATCCGGTCTTGTCCGCGCCGCCAGGCCTGGATGAAACAACCGCCGCTCCACCCTCCAAATCGACAATGGTAGGCTCGATACGCGCCGCCGTCGATCATCGACCGGATATTTTCGCGCGTTTATCGCCCCGTCGCAAACGGCAATCGCGCAAGCCAGGACCAGAGCATCAAAATCCGTGGTCACAACATAGCCGGAGCGGGGTGAAACAAACTTAACTCATAGAGATAAGCCCCGGCTGGAGCGGGAATCTAACAATTCGCTGTAAACAGCATGGTTGAGCGGTTTTGAAAATCTTATTTTTGAATATGACCCCACGGGAGTGATGCTGCCCCCCAAAAAACGAAAAACCCGGCATGGCACCGGGTCTTGGTAGGGCTACTCGGGAAACCTCAGTTAGGTATCAACTTCAAAAGCAACGCCCCGATCATCGCGGTTTGCAGTACGCCGACGCTGACAACCCACTTGACCAGATCGGCCTTGGTTTCGGCAATCTTCACTTCTAACTTTGCCTCCACGCTGGCAAGGTCTTGTTTCGTCGCCAGATTGGCAAGGTCTTGTTTCGTTGCTACGTCCGCGCTTGCCTGAACGTCGCGCACGGCCTCGGCGATGGCTTCGGCCTCGGGTTCTTTAACCCCGGCTTTCTTCAAGCGTTGAACGAATTGCAGGGTATCGAAAGTAATAGCGGCCATGGTACGGCCTCCTGTTGCATGTAGAGATTCTATACCAGCAAAGGCCGATATAGTCCAATTACGTCCGGATAGTACTTCACGGATGGCACCGGCCCCCAACCTGCCCGCCAGCGCCAGATTTCCGCCCACCGCGCCGCCCTGGCCTTCACCTCGGCATCCTTGGTCAGCACCACGCGCTCGACGGCCTTGCTCATCCGCCGGAGCGCGTAGGCTTGCCGCTGGTATCGGTCACGCCTCATGCCGGAGCGGGAATCGAACAATTCTCTGTAACCCGTATGGTTAAGCGGTTTTAAAAATCTGTTTTTTGAATATACCCCCAAATATACCCCCGCCAGAGTGATGCTGCCCCTTTTTGTATCTACAATTTACCCACAGGTACCAGCATCAAAATCAATCCGCCGGTCACTACGGTTTGCACGATGGCGACGCCGACTATCCAGCGGATTAAATCGGCCTTGAATTTATCAATCGCATTCAGAAGATTTTGCATGGGGCGATT
>BNUC01000184.1 GCA_025997075.1 Betaproteobacteria bacterium
CCACCCTGGAAAACACTTCTATCAGTGTCATGACGCCTCCCGATAAAAATCGAGAGTAGGCCAGATTGGCTTAGGGTTTACAATACTACGTCATAACTGCTTGAATGTAAACGTTTTATTTCAACTGGTTACGACATCTGCGTATGCAATAGCCCTGTTAGAAAACAGGAATCAAAACCGGATGGGCCGAGGGGTTGATCCCTGATCCCTGTCCTCTGATCCCTGAACATCTGAAATCCCTTTTATTTCAATAACATAGCGCAAATAGTTCATCCAGATACTGAGATACTAAACAAGCCGGGCGATAAACACAACAAAAATGTGCGGGCAGTGAGAAAAAACAACATTCGGGATTCCAGAAGACGGATGTCAGAGGACAGAAGACAGTAGAGGCGATTCGCGAACCGCCCCGGGATCAGGGATCAGATGTCAGGGATCAGGGATCAACCCCCAAACCCACCGCTCGGTTTTGATCCCTGATACCTGACTTCTGATCTACACTATCGCCTCCACTTCCTTAGCGTTCCATCCACCAGACATGCCCCAAAAAAGTGATCGCATACGCGGCTTCACCGAATCGGTGATTCGCCGCATGACCCGCGTCGCCAATCAATACGGCGCCATCAATCTTTCGCAAGGATTCCCCGATTTCGACCCGCCACGGGCATTGCTCGACGCGGGCGTTCAAGCCATGCGCGACGGCCCCCATCAGTATGCCGTCACCTGGGGCGCCGCCGATTTCCGACAGGCGCTGGCCGCCAGGCAGAGCCGCCTGATGGGCCTCGACATCGACCCGGACCGGCATATCGTCGTCACCTGCGGCAGTACCGAGGCCATGATGGCCGCCATGCTGACCGTCTGCAATGCCGGGGAAAAAGTCATCGTCTTCTCCCCGTTCTACGAGAACTACGGCGCCGACGCGATTCTCTCCGGCGCGGAGCCGATCTTCGTGCCGCTTACGCCCCCCGCATTTACTTTCGACCCGGCGGCGCTGGAGGCCGCTTTTGCCCAAGGGCCCAAAGCGATCATCCTGTGCAATCCGTCGAATCCATCGGGCAAGGTGTTTAGCGAAGAAGAACTGCTCACCATCGCCAGGCTGGCCGAAAAATACGACACTTTCGTGATCACCGACGAAGTGTACGAACACATCGTTTTCGCGCCGCACCGGCACCGCTATTTCGCCTCGCTGCCGGGCATGTTCGAACGCACGATCTCCTGTTCTTCGTTATCGAAGACCTATTCGATCACCGGTTGGCGGCTCGGCTACATCATCGCTCCGCCGGACATCATCGACGGCGCCAGGAAAGTCCATGATTTTCTGACCGTCGGCGCCGCCGCCCCACTGCAAGCCGCCGCGGTAACGGCTCTGAACTTCCCGGATTCCTATTACGCGGAACTGCTGGACGCGTATACGAAAAAGCGCGCCTGCTTTCTCGGCTGGCTCGACCGCGCGGGACTCTCGTACTACCCGCCGCAAGGCGCGTACTACGTGCTCGTCGACATCGATGAATTCATCCGTGGCACGGGCCACGACGACACCTGGTTCTCTGAATGGCTGACCCGGCGCGTGGGCATCGCCCCGGTGCCCGGTTCCAGTTTTTTCCGGGAGCCGGTGCATAACTACATCCGCTTTCATTTCGCCAAGCGCGAGGAAACCCTGAACGCCGCCGGGGAAAAACTGCTCGAAATACGCAAGTTATGGGCGGAAGACCATGCAATATGAAGAGTACGAAAAACACGTCGCGCGTTTCATCGGGAAGGAAAGAGACCGTTTTACCGCATTGAGCGACGAAATCTGGGGGTATGCGGAGATCGGTTACGAGGAACACCGCTCCGCCGCCACCCAGAAAGCTCTCCTGGAGCATTTCGGCTTCCGGGTTTCAGACAAGCTCGCCGGGATGTCCACCGCCTTCCTCGGCGAAGCGGGCCACGGCGAGCCGGTCATCGCCTTTCTGGGCGAATTCGACGCGCTGCCGGGCCTCGATCAGGAAGCCGGCAATCCGCAACGCGCCGGAAACAGCGCGCGCAACGGCCACGCCTGCGGACATCATCTGCTTGGAACCGGCGCGCTGGCCGCCGCCGTGGCGACCGCCGATTTCCTCGGATGTCACGGCCTGCCGGGCCGTGTCCGCTACTACGGCTGCCCGGCCGAGGAAAACGGGGTCGGCAAGGCATTCCTCGCGCGCGGCGGATATTTTGCCGATGTCGATGCCGCCCTGACCTGGCATCCCGGCGCATCGACGGGCATCATGACCGGCCCGATCCTGGCCAACATCCAGGTCTATTTCCGCTTCACCGGTCGCGCCGCGCACGCGTCCAACGCCGCGCATCTGGGGCGGAGCGCGCTTGACGCCGTGGAACTGATGAACGTCGGCGTCAACTACCTGCGCGAACACATGCCGCCCGAGGCGCGCGTGCACTACGCCATCACCGACTCCGGCGGCCATGCGCCGAATGTCGTGCAGGCTCACGCCGAAGCGCTCTATCTCGTGCGCAGCCCGTCCGCCGCCGAACTCAAGGCGCTTTACCAGCGGGTTTGCCAGATCGCCCAAGGCGCCGCGCTGATGACCGGGACGACGCTTGAGATAGCTGTCGACAAGGCCAGCGCTGAGATGTTGCACAACCAGGCGCTGGAAAAATGGCTCAGCGAGATCGTCGCCAAAGTCGGCGCTCCCGTTTTTGACGAGGCGGACCAGACGGCCGCGCGGGGCTTCCAGGCCAGCCTGAGCAAGGAAGACCTGGCGACAGGGAAACGAAAATTCCTGATCCCCGCCGACTACGCCGAAGCGCTCGCCGACCGTCCCATGCCGTACCAGGCATCCCATCCATCGGTCGGCGGCTCGACGGATGTAGCCGATGTCAGTTGGATCGTGCCGACCGCGCAGATATGGGGTCCCTGTTTTGCCATCGGAACGCCGGGACACAGTTGGCAGAATACCGCGCAAGGCAAATCCACGTATGCGCACAAAGGCATGCTGCACACCGCGAAAATCCTGGCGCTTGCGGCCATCGAGCTGTTGCGGACTCCGGAAATCCTGGCGGCCGCAAAAAAAGAAATCGAGGAATCGATCCGGCAGTCAGGCTTACCCAATCTGCTGCCAGCGGAGGTCAACCCGCCACGGAGGGACAAAACTTCTTTCGTGCTTTAGAACGTTTTCGAACCAGATCGATACAAATTTTATCGGCATTCCCGCCTTCATCGTAAAACTAACTCCGGTTGAAACCTCGCCCGTAAGAAAGGTGGGAGCCATACCCCGGCCTAAAGGCCGGGATTTCGGCGACCGTTTTGGGAGGGGATGCAAACCCTTTCCAAAACACGTTAGACCGACAGGCCTGAAGGCCTGTCGCTAATTTCTTGCTCGCCTCAAACGCTAACCCGCCCGTTTCCCCAGAATGGCTTCATAAATAAAATTCTGGAGTATGACCAGACTGTTTTGAGGAAGTTGTTCAAACGATACCCCATGCACATACACGCTCGGAGTGGAATCGTCCTTTTTCCGGACATTTCTGATGATGCCGGATGCCTGAATTTGAATATTTTCTTTGGCGACGGTGTTTCTGACGACAAAAGACATGCCGATATGATCCCCGACGGCGCCCAGTTGTGCTTCGCTATTGAGCATAATCCCTGTCGAACTCAGATCAACGGCGGTAGCGCCTGTCTGCGCTGTTGTGCTTTTTGTGATAACCACGGGCATGGTCAAGGCAATTCTCACATCCCGCCTTAAGGGAACATGATGAATGTGACCGGGGAAGGTCAGTTCTATAAATGCCCTGGGGTTGTAATACAAGAACTGGACGCAGGATGAGAAGATATAGATGGAAACACCCGAGAAAAACCGGACATCCACTCGTTCACCGATATTCACCGGCACGTTCATGGTATTGTCCTTGGGGATGGTGGTAAGCAGGTATTGTTGGGTTTCCCAACCGATTATCGAAGCAAAGGATGTTATTTTTTTTCCATGGAAAGACACCAGTTGTATGCGGCTTCCCACCTGAAGATTCATCTGCTCAAAGGAAACAGATTGCTCCTGTTCGGCATCTGTCTTCCCGTTCGTTGCCGCCTTTTCCGCTACGCCCATAGTCATGCCCTCTCCGTGAATAACCGTTAAATGAGCGTGCACACTATAAAACATAATTCAAACATTGCGCACTAATGTGCACACTTCCATGAAATCGATGAACCCATGATGTTTTGAATATGCTACAGTACATCCATGTACATACTTCTGAGGGTCTTATGCTCCCTACAAAGATTTTCCGAAATGGAAATTCGCAGGCTGTGCGAATCCCCGCTGAACTGTCTTACGACCGAACCGATGTTGAAATGCTGATCGAACGCATCGGTAACGAGTTGCGAATTCGCCCTGCGCGGCAATCTCTTGCGGGTCTCATGGAGCGATTCGCCAGATTCTCACCGGAATTCATGGCAGAAGGCCGGGGTGAGCACGACCAGCACGAAAGGGATGCACTCTGATGCCTCGTTACATGCTGGACACCAATATGTGCATTTACCTGATGAAAAATCAGCCCGAGGAAGTCGCCCGGCGCTTCGCCGAGTGTTATGTCGGGGATGTGCTTATGTCGACCATCACTTTTGCGGAGCTTGAATTCGGAGTGTCGGTTTGCCATGACCCCGAACGGGAACGCCGAAATCTCGATGCACTCATCGAATTAATCGAGGTAAAGCCGTTTGATACTGCGGCGGCTCGTTCCTATGGCCCGGTTCGGAGCGCAACGAAAGAGAGAAAGTCAGATCACCTGGACAAGCTCATCGCCTCCCATGCAATTGCGCTGGGAGTTACGTTAATCACGAACAATGAACGCGATTTTGCGGCTTACCCGGCCCTAATTATCGAAAACTGGTTGAAGCCAATGCAATGAACGTTCCTTTTGCCTTGAAATGACCTTGCTCGGCTATGCCCGCGTATCGACCGACGACCAAGACCTGACAATCCAAAAATCAGAGCTTGGGAAGACGGGTTGTACTCGTATCTTTGCCGAGAAAATCACCGGCGCGCACGCGAAACGGCCAGCGCTTGAAAAGATGCTCGACTATCTCAGGTCGGGCGACGTTGTTGTTGTTACCAGGCTGGATCGTTTAGCCAGGAACACCCGTGACCTGCCGGACATCGCCGAGCGGCTACAGGACAAGGAGGCGGGCTTGCGCAGTCTGGCCGAACCGTGGGCGGATACGACCAGTCCAGCCGGGCGCATGGTGTTGACCATTCAAGCAGAGTTAGTTTTACGATGAAAGTTGTTGAAATGATGGACAATATTTCCTGCGGAGCACTGCGGTCAATCCCTTCGCCCCGCTTGCGGGGAGAAGGTGGCCGAAGGCCGGATGAGGGGGCGGCAGTTCAGCACGAAACAACACTGGAACATGTCCCCCCTCACCCGCCCCTGCCGGGGCGCCCTCTCCCGCAAGCGGGCGAGGGAAAGCAAACGCCTTTCATGTTTCTCCATGACAAACATATTCATGAAATTTCGGGTTCAATGGCGCTGATGGACAATATTTCCTGCGGAGCACTGCGGTCAATCCCTTCGCCCCGCTTGCGGGAGAAGGTGGCCGAAGGCCGGATGAGGGGGGCGGCAATTCAGCACGAAACGACCCTGTGTTGTGGTCTAATTTCCTCGGACAGGTAGATAGGTAGAAAATCACCTATAGAGGAGAAGAAGATGAGCCAAACGAGAAGGGTCTTCGACGCGAGCTTCAAGTTGCAGGTTGTGCGGATGATCAAGG
>BNUC01000185.1 GCA_025997075.1 Betaproteobacteria bacterium
AGTTTCCGACAAAGAACTCCAGAAACTCAGAATCATCCGCGCTGACTTCCATCCAGAGTGGAATTACGGAATTCGCCCACGTGTGTAAACTTAATTTATGAACGACTCCTAAGTGAACAGCATTGGGGACGGAGCACGATTTTAGCGATTAACCTGGATACCCCACACGGGGCGTATTCCGTGAATCCACCGGTGCGGCACGTTCAGCGCGCGAGCACTCGCCGCCACCCCACCACCAGCCACAGCCCCAACACGCTCTGCGCCAGATAAATCGAACTCGACACGCCGTGCAAAACCCGGAACCGTCCTCGCGCCGCGCTTTCCATCACGTCCATTGAACCGACACCCGCTTTAAGCGCGGTCATTTCCGCCTGAATGCCGAAATAGCCCACCGCGACGCAGACGAGCATCACCGCCACCACCCAGAAAGGCGCGCCGCGCAACACTGCCCGGCCTTGTCGCGCGGCCAGGAAAGCGAGCAGATACACAGCGGTTCCCATGCCGATCCAGGCGATGACGGTGAAAAGCCGGCCGGCGATGTTGCCCGCCACAATGGAGTTGTCGAGCATGGCAAAAAGCGTCGGCGCGGCAACATAGCCGACCACCCACATGCCGCCGACCCACAGCGTCACCAGCACTTGCGCCAGGGCGGCGAAAAAACGGGGGGCAGCGTTGGCGTCAAAAAGTATCCGGTCTGGCATCGTTTTCAAGTCAATAAAGTAGCTCAGCGCGCATCGCCAAAGGCAACACCCAACCAAAGTGCTCCCCATGCCAAGAGCACGGGGAATTGCGAGTTCAATTTCATCGTAAAAACCAACTCCGGTTTGAAACCCTGCTCTTCAGGGCGGTGGGAGCCATACCCCGGCCTGAAGGCCTGTCGCTAATTTCTTGCTGGGCTGGCAGTCTGCATAGTCCGTATAGGTTGGGGTGAGTTGGAACGAACCCCAACATTGGGGAACGTCATTGGCTGTTGCGTTGGGCATCGCTTCGCTCAGCCCAACCTATATGTCTCCCATGCAGAGTCCTACAAATTGCTGGTCTCAATTTGCTCGGAAAGCAGCAGCCATTGTTCCTCGCTGGCGGCGAGCGCGTCGGTGGCCGTCTGCAATTCCAGCCCGAGTTCGCCGATTTCTTGCGGCGTGGCCAGTTCGCCAAGGCGCGCTTCGATAGCGGCGCGCTGCGTTTCCAGTTCGGCCAGACGTTGCTCGACCTTCGCGAAGTCGCGCTTTAGAATCTTCATCTGAGGCGTGATCTTCTTTTTCGCCGCTGGCGGAACAACAATCGGAGTGGCGGCTTTTTCCTCTTTGAGATCAATCCTTGCCGCTTCGCGCACGCGCCTGGCTTCGTCGAGCAGGAACTGCTGGTATTCATCCAGGTCGCCGTCGAAGGGCGTCACGCCGCCGCGTGCGACGAGCCAGAATTCGTCGCACACCGAACGCAGCAGCGCGCGGTCGTGGCTGACCAGCATCACGGCGCCCTCGAACTCGTTGAGCGCGACGGCCAGGGCCTCGCGGGTCGCCAGATCGAGATGGTTGGTCGGCTCGTCGAGCAGCAGCAGATTCGGGCGCTGCCAGACGAGCATGGCCAATACCAGACGCGCTTTTTCGCCGCCGGAGAGGGTGCCGACCGGTTGCTTGACCATGTCGCCCACGAAATTGAACGAGCCGAGGAAGTTGCGCAAATCCTGCTCGCGCCCCGATTCGCCGTCGGGCAGGGCGTTCCTCGCCAGACGCGTCATGTGTTCGAGCGGGTTGTCCTGCGGGCGCAGCACGTCGAGTTCCTGCTGGGCGAAATAGCCAACGGCCAGGCCCTTGCCTTCGGTGAGCGTGCCGGCAAGCGGCGTCAGGACGCGGGCGATGGTTTTGACCAGCGTCGACTTGCCCTGCCCGTTGGCGCCGAGAATGCCGATGCGCTGACCGGCGGTGACCGTGCGCGTCGCTTTATGCACAATCACTGCCGGAGGCCCGCCGTCCGTTGCCGGATAGCCGCAGTCCGCGTCGCGCAGAACCAGCATCGGGTTGGGCACGTTGGCCGGGGCCTTGAATTCGAAATTGAAATCGGCGCTGGTCAGCACCGGCGCGAGTTTTTCCATGCGCTCCAGCGCCTTGACCCGGCTCTGCGCCTGCCGCGCCTTGGTGGCTTTGGCCTTGAAACGGTTGATGAAGCTTTGCAGGTGGGCGATTTTTTCCTGCTGCCGGGAATAGGCGTTCTGCTGCAATTCGAGAGCCAGCGCCCGCGTTTCTTCAAAGGCGCTGTAATTGCCGCCGTAGCGCGTCAGACTGGCGTTTTCAATGTGCAGCGTGACGCCGATGATGGCGTCGAGAAATTCGCGGTCGTGGCTGATGACCAGCAGCGTGCCGGTATAGCGCTTGAGCCAGCTTTCCAGCCAGACCAGGGCGTCGAGGTCGAGGTGGTTGGTCGGCTCGTCGAGCAGCAGCAGGTCGGACGGGCTCATCAGCGCCCGCGCCAGTTGCAGGCGCATGCGCCAGCCGCCGGAAAAGCTGTTGACCGGGTTATCGAGTTCTGTGACCTTGAAACCCAGGCCGAGAATCAGCGCCTGCGCACGCGCTTTGGCGTCGTGTGAACCGGCGTCGTGCAACGCCATGTAGGCGTGCGCCATGCGCTCGCCGTCGCCCGCTGCTTCGGCGGCGGCGACTTCTTCCTGAGCCGTCATGAGCGCCGAGTCGCCAGCCATCACGAAATCGGTCGCGCCCTGTCCGGTTTCCGGCATTTCCTGCGCCACCTGGGCGAGACGCCACGAGGACGGCTGCGAAAATTCGCCGCCGTCTTCGTGCAGGCTGCCGTTGATCAGCGCGAACAGCGAGGACTTGCCGGCCCCATTGCGTCCGACCAGGCCGGCTTTTTCGCCCGGATTGATCACGACCGAGACCTTGTCCAGCAGGACCTTGACCCCACGCCGCAGCGTGACGCCTTTAAGGGTAATCATAAAAAAATCTCAAAATGCGGTTAATCACGGGCATCCCCTCATCCGGCCTTCGGCCACCTTCTCCCCACGAGCGGGGCGAAGGGAAGGGTTTCCTCTCGCCCGCTTGCGGGAGGGCCAGAATCTGGATTCCGCCTTTGCGGGAATGACACCCATTGGTGACGATAAATTTTGTCTCTATCGAAACACCACGGTCTTGTTGCCATGCAACAGGACGCGGTCTTCGAGGTGGTAACGCAGCCCGCGCGCCAGGACCGCCTTTTCGATGTCCTTGCCGTAACGAACCATGTTGTCGATCGAATCGGCGTGGTCGATGCGGATCACGTCCTGCTCGATGATCGGTCCCTGATCGAGCTGACTGCTCACATAGTGGCAGGTCGCTCCGATCAGCTTGACGCCGCGCTGGTGGGCCTGATGATAGGGCTTGGCGCCGACGAAGCTGGGCAGAAAGGAGTGGTGGATGTTGAGAATGCGGCCGGGATAAGCCTCGCACATGTCCGACGGGATGATTTGCATGTAACGCGCCAGAACCATCGTTTCGCCTTTCACTTCCTCGAAAATTCGCCGGATTTCGGCGTAGGCCGCCTCTTTACCGTCCGGCGTCACCGGAACGTGATGGAAGGGGATGCCGTGCCATTCGACAAAGCCGCGAAAAGTGTCGTGGTTCGAGATGACGCACGGGATTTCGATGTCCAGTTCCTTCGACTGCCAGCGCGCCAGAAGGTCGTACAGGCAGTGCTCCTGCTGGCTGACCATAATCACCACGCGCTTTTTCACCGCCGAGTCGCTGATTTTCCAGCTCATCTGCAATTCTTCGGCGATCGGGCGGAAACGCGCGCGGAATTCCGCCAGGTGGAAGGGCAGCGAATCGGCCTTGATGTCGACGCGCATGAAATACCGGCTTTGCCCGTCCTCGTCATCGGAGTGATAACGCGATTCGAGAATCCAGCCGTGGTGCCCGGCGATGAATCCGGCCACGCGGGCGACAATGCCGACACCGTCGGGACAGGAAGCGGAAAGGGTGTAATAACGTTGTTGTGAATCCATGACGGAAGACGCGTCAGCCTGCAAAACGCGCGAAGGCCTGGTCAATCTGCTCGCGCAACCCGGCATAGTTTGAGCTCACCGGGTATTGCGGAAATTCGCGGATGACCTTTTCGGGCGGGTTGAACAGGATGCCGGCATGCGCCTCGGCGAGCATTTTGGTGTCATTGTAGGAGTCGCCGGCGGCGACCACGGTGAAGTTCATCTCGCGAAAACGCTTGACGGCTTCGCGTTTCTGTTCGGGCATGCGCAGCCGGTAGTCGATTACCCGGTCGTCGTCGCTGCTCAGCAGACTGTGACAGAACAAGGTCGGCCAGGCCAGATGGCGCATCAGCGGGTGGGCGAATTCGTAGAAGGTGTCGGAGAGGATGATCACCTGGTAATCCACGCGCAGCGCATCGAGAAACTCGCGCGCGCCCGGCAGTGGCCCCATGGCGTCGATGACCTGCTGAATATCCCGCAGCTTGATCTGGTGCCGTTCCAGAAGATCCAGGCGGTACTTCATCAGCTTGTCGTAATCCGGCTCGTCGCGCGTGGTGCGCCGCAACTCCGGAATGCCGACCCGCTCGGAAAACGTGATCCATATTTCGGGGACAAGTACGCCTTCAAGATCGAGGCAAACGATATTCACGGGAAACTCCCTGGTGGGTAGCGTAATAGAGCGTGGATTCTACCAAAAGCCGGGCGACCGGACCCGCTCAAAAGAACTGTTCGATGCGTCGGCTGGCATCCTCGATCGCTTCCACCGTCACGGGACGCGAAAAATAATACCCCTGGATATAGCGGCAATCCGCTTCCTTCAACAAGTCGAGCTGTCTCTGCGATTCCACGCCCTCCGCCACGACATCAAGCTTCAGGCTGCGGGCCATGTTGATGATCGCCTCGACCAGAGTCCGATCGCTGTTGTTTTCGTTCATGTCGCGCACGAAGGATTTGTCCACTTTGAGCACATCCATGGGAAAACGCTTGATGTACGACAGCGATGAGTAACCCGTCCCGAAATCATCGAGATAGATGCGGAAGCCAGACTCATGGACCGTATCCAACCAGACCTTCACCGCATTCGAGTCGCCCATGAACACGCTCTCGGTAATCTCAATGGCCAGGTTGGCCGGATCAACACCGTAACGGCTGCACATCTCGATCAGGGTGATCGGCGGCAATCCATCGGGAATCTGCCGCGCGGAAATATTGATCGAGATGTAACGGTCAATACCTTGCTTCTTCCACTCCGCCAACTGCTGAACCACGACCTCCAACAACCACAGCCCGATGTCGACGATGGCGCCGGTCTCTTCGGCCAGCGGAACGAAGACATCGGGAGGAATCAACCCGAGTTGCGGGTGTTCCCAGCGAATCAGGGCCTCCACGCCGGCCATCCGGCGCGCGGGCAGATCGACAATCGGCTGGAAATGGAGGATCAATTCCTTATGCCGCACGGCAAAGTACAAGGCATTTTCCAGACTGCGCCGATGCGCGGCTTCGCGCGCCATGATGGATTTGAAGAAACAGTACTGATCGCCACCGCCGAGGCGCGCATGTTCGAGCGCCATTTCGGCATTACGCAATAATATCTCCTGGTCATTGCCGTCATATGGGAACAGCGTGATCCCGATGCTTAGGCACTGCTTGGAAATAAACTTTCCAATATAGATTGATTATAGTATACTAAAGGCATGAATAGTGCTTCAGCAGAAAGAATTCGCCAGACACTGCCCTTATTAGATGAAAGGCAGAGGCGACTG
>BNUC01000186.1 GCA_025997075.1 Betaproteobacteria bacterium
CGTGCTTGCATTTCCGGCTGTTCCCGGTCATTCATGAAATCGGGCGTGACTTCGTAATAATCAAACCATTCGTTCCACGATTCTCCGGCGGGCGTAATGATACGGATTCGTCCCATCGCGACGATATCAACCTGCTTGACATCGTCCGGCAGGGCGACGGCCTTGGGCAAACGAATGGCCTGACTGCGGTTGGTTTGAAAAACGGTGCCTTGTTCCATAACAGTCTCCTTGGGATATACACGGAGTATCTATGCGTGGCGGATAGCATGGTTTTGTAGGTTGGGTAAGCGAAGCGCAACCCGACAAACGTAAATAAGCGGCGCGGAGTGTTGGAAGATTCGGCCGGAAGATACGACCGTCGGGATGCGCCGCTTCGCGGCTTTCCCAACCTACACGCTAAAGCGCAAGCGCCGAAAGAATGAAATTCAAAATAAACAGCAGAGTGGAAATGAATAAAATCGGATGAATATCCCTGCTCTGTTTTTTCACGATTTTCACGATGCAGTAAAAGATAAAGCCGCAGGCGATGCCATACGAAATGCTGTAGCAAAGGCCCATGAAAATACCGGCGAAGAACGCGGGAATGGCTTCGGAGAAATCATCCCACTTGATTTCCCGGAATGAGGAAAGCATCATGATGCCCACGGCGACCAGCGCGGCGGCCGTGGCCTGGGTTGGAATCAAGCCGGCGATCGGGGCCAGAAAGATGGTGGCGATAAAGAGCAGCGCGGTGACGACACTGGTCAGGCCGGTGCGTCCGCCCGCGCCGATGCCGGCTGCGCTTTCCACAAAGGTGGTGGTGTTGGAGGTGCCAAAAACCGCGCCGATGGAGGTGGCGATCGCGTCGGCGAAAAGGGCCTTGTCCATTTTGGAGCGGAAGCCGGAGCCGGATTCCATCGCTGTTTCGTCTTCCGCGCTGAAAATGCCGGCGCGGCGGCCCGTGCCGATAAAAGTGCCGATGGTGTCAAAGGTGTCCGACAGGCTGAAGGCGAAAATCGTTATCAAAACCAGGGGGATTTTTGCTGGATTGGAAAAGAGTTTCATCAAGCCGTCGGCGCCAAAAGCGGCGCCAAAGGTGACGCCCAACTGGGTAAAAGCCTCGCCGATGCCGGCGGTGGCGCTGGCTTTGGAGAGGTCAACAAGCCCCAGGGGAATGCCAATGAGGGTGGTGGCAATGATGCCAATCAAAATGGCGCCCCGGACATTGAGGATGAGCAGGATAAAAGTGATGGCGATGCCGAGTATGGCCAAAAGCACGCCGGGGGAATTCAGTTGCACAATGGCGGGAATGATGCTGGCGTCGGCGATGACCGTGCCGCCCGCCAGAACAATGTTTTTCCCGGCGTCGGAAGTGAACTGGAAAAGCCCCGCATTTTTCAAGCCGATATAGGCGATAAAAACGCCGATGCCGCCGCTGATGGCATGCTGAAGGCTGGCGGGAATCGCCTTGATGATTTGTTTGCGAATCCGGGTGACGGTGATGAAAATGTTGAGCAGCCCGCACAGGAAAACCATCGCCAGCGCCTCCTGCCAGCTAAAGCCCAGGCTGAAAACCACGGTAAAAGTAAAAAAGGCGTTTAATCCCATGCCGGGCGCTTGCGCATAGGGCACATTCGCAAAAAGCCCCATGATCAGGGTGCCGGTCACCGAAGCAAAAATGGTGGCGAGAAAAACCGCCTGAAACGGCATTCCGGTCAGAGAAAGCATGCCCGGATTGACAAAGATGATGTAGGACATGGCAAAGAAAGTGGTAAACCCGGCCACGATCTCGGTGGAAACATTGCTTCCGTTGGCTTTCAGTTTAAAAAAACGTTCCATAAAATATCTCCATCAACATATTTCATTGACACAGAACACGACTATTTGCCCGAGATGCAAGCGCCTCTCGAAAATAACGAGAGATCGAACAACGCGAAACATCTTCAAATTGTTCAGCCATAGATGCTAACGTCCAGTACCCGCCCTGACAGATGTATGCCTGGTTTTTGAAGGCATATAACAATAATTGCAGCAAATTGATTTTTTTAATCTCTCTGGGTTTAATTCCCCGCCCCTTAGGGCGTAGTAACTTGAGGTCTTTTGTGGATTTGATACCCCGTAGCTTGCTGCGGGGTCGTTCATTATTTCCAATTTTATCAAAAGCGCCCTCCTGCCGAAATGGGAGCGGATAAGGCGGAAGCGGTTTTGACGCCTCTGGCCGTCGAGGGGCAGGTGGCGGTACCCGGCTGATCACGCGCCGATGATTATCGGGGAGGGGTGGCTCAAGAGAACTTCCCTGACGCGAGAATGCAATGGTATGATTAAGTCATCCTTTGATTAAACCCGAATTTGGCTTGGCCTTTCCGCCAAGCCATGTTTCCTGAGGTGAGCTGAACGACGATGTATTTTCGTGCCAAAGCCCAATGTCCTGAATGCCAGGGGTTCCATTGCCGGAAGTCGCGTTGGTTGTCATCTGAGGAGAAGCAGAGTAATCCGGAACTCAGTCCGTATCGTTGCCTCGATTGCTCGCATCGCTTCCTGAGGCCACGCAAGAAGGAGTTGCCAGGAGAGCGCTGGATTCCGGTGATTGTGACGCTTGTCGCCGTGATTTTTGTGATGGCTGTCACTGTGCCGTGGTTGATAGAGCCGGAGTCCTTTTACCGGGCGATATACAGTATGGTGTACAGTATTTTGCCAAGTAATACCAATGTCTCGCAGGGTAATGCCAGTGCTTCGTCGAGTCAGGCCAGTGCTTCCTTGGGCATTGCCAGTGCTTCGTCAGCTAATGCCATTGTTTCGTTGAGTAAAGCCAGTGTTTCGCCGGGTGAAATTCTTAATGATCCGGAGCTTCGGCAGGCGGCGGAGAACGGCGATCCCGTGGCGCAATTCCGGCTTGGTCGGGCGCTTTTCCAGGACCCGGCACATACTGACAAGACCTCTGCCCTGGCTGTGCGCTGGCTGGAAGCCGCAGCCGAGGGGGGAAACATTGATGCCATGATCTATCTGGGACGCGTGTTTCAGACGGGTGTCGGCATCTTGCAGAACTTTTCACAGGCATCCCGATGGATCAATACCGCAGCCATGCGCGGCAGCATCGAGGGGATGCTGGAAATGGGTCTCCTGTATCGCGACGGGGTAGGTGTCCAAAAAGACTATGTCAAAGCCTACGCGTGGTTGAATCGCGCGGCGGCGGCGCGCAACATCGACGCAGTGCGCGAACGCGAAGCGATCGCACACATGCTGACGCCCGACGAATTGAAGGAAGCGCAACGGCAATCGTCGTTGCTAGGCCATGAGAACGATGAAAGTCGCACAAAAAACGCGCAAGTGAACAAATAGCCCTGAAAATGATTACAATGTCTCGCCTCAAATCGGGGAATGCGCTACCGGCAAAGGCCGCTTTGGTTCTGCTTCGGTTCCGTTCAGTGTCCGCTTAGGTTTCTTTTTCATCCTTCCGGCCTCCCTTTTTTTCCAGCCTCCGCCTCTTTTTGAGTATCACCCGAAAGAGCGTCCGAGACTCCTTCCACACGGTTTCCCTCACGGGTTTCCCCTTCCCGCAAGGCCGCGCGGCTGTTGTTTCTGCCGTCCGGAGCGCGCTGGAAGACCTCTTTATTTCAAACATGAACAACAATAATCCTACTGATTTCACCAGCCTCGGGCTGGTCGCTCCCCTGCTCACCGCCATCTCCGAGGCGGGCTACACGCAACCCACCCCGATCCAGACCCAGGCCATCCCCAAAGTTCTCGCCGGCAGCGACCTGCTCGCCGCCGCCCAGACCGGCACCGGCAAAACCGCGGCCTTCACCCTGCCGATTCTGCAGATTCTGGCGAACAACCCGCTTCATCCGCATCCGCCCGGACGGCCCCGTTGCCTGATTCTCACCCCGACGCGCGAACTCGCCGCGCAGGTGGCCGAATCGGTGCAAACCTACGGCAGCCACCTGCCGCTCACCTCGCTGGTGATGTTCGGCGGCGTCAACATCAACCCGCAAATCAGCGCGTTGAGAAAGCGTGTCGACATCCTCGTCGCCACGCCGGGGCGCCTGCTCGACCATGTGCAGCAACGCACTGTCGACCTCTCCGGCGTCGAAATTCTGGTGCTGGACGAAGCCGACCGCATGCTCGACATGGGTTTCATCCGCGACATCCGCAAAGTGCTCGCCCTGCTGCCGAAAAAGCGCCAGAGCCTGCTGTTCTCCGCCACCTTCTCCAACGAAATCCGCGAACTGGCCGGCGGTCTGCTGAACAACCCGGCCCAGGTCGAAGTCGCCCCGCGCAACACCGCCGCCGAACGGGTCGAGCAGAGCGTGTACATGATCGGCCAGAAGCAGAAACGGGAACTGCTTGCCTGGCTCATTAAAGAACGCCAGTGGTTTCAGGCGCTGGTGTTTACCCGCACCAAGCACGGCGCGAACAAGCTGGCCGAATATCTGGGCCGCCACGACATCGAAGCCGCCGCCATCCACGGCAACAAAAGTCAGGCGGCGCGCACGCGCGCGCTGGCCAGCTTCAAGGACGGCTCACTGCCGGTGCTGGTCGCCACCGACATCGCCGCGCGCGGGCTGGACATCGAACAACTGCCGCAGGTGGTCAACTTTGAACTGCCCGGCGTGCCCGAAGACTACGTGCACCGCATCGGCCGCACCGGTCGCGCGGGCGCAGCGGGCCACGCCATTTCGCTGGTCGCCCCCGAAGAACGCGAACAACTCACCGCTATCGAGCGCATGTTGCGAAGCAAAATCGGGCGCGCCGAAGCCGAAGGTTTTGTCCCCGTTGCCGGCGCCGACGCTGCCTACGACCGCGACCTGAAACGCGAACCCATGCCCCGCCGCAACAGCAAACCCGCCCGCCGCCCTGTTACGGCCACGCGCAGCGGCGAACATGCTCCGGCGGCAAAACGCCCCGGTGGCCAGCACAAGGCCGCGAGCGCCACGAGTGTCACGAATGTCACGAATGTCACGCCGCGCCGTGAGCCGGAGGCTGGCCTTGCGCGGCCAGTACGTACAGGCAAGGCCCCCAAACCCGATACCGCCCGTCCTGCCAGGCAGCGCGCAGCGCTGTTTTCGCCAGCGGCGGGCAGCGGCAAGCGGTAAGCTTAGCCTGGACAAAACGCTGGCATTGCGCGACAACCAAGTTCACTGCTCATTCTTTTTTTACAGTAGTACCGTGAGCATGAAAGCACCTGAAAGGTTGTATGTATCCGTTCGTCTCAGGAGAACATCATGACCATGATTCAAATCCAGTTACCCGATGATTTGATACAAGACGCACAAGCCGCTGGTCTGTTGATCCCGGATGCCATTGAACACCTGTTGCGCGAGCGCCTGAGACGCCAAGCCGGCGATGCACTGCAAACGATGTGGAATCACATGCCGGTTGAGGTGATGACTCCGGAGATCGAAGAAATGATCAATCAGTCTTCACCGCGCCGCAGGAAACGCCTATTGCGCGGATAGGCTGTCGACGCCGCTGATGGCATGCTGAAGGCTGGCGGGAATCGCTTTGATAATTTGTTTACGAATCCGGGTGACGGTGAGCAAGAAATTAGCGATAGGCCTTCAGGCCGGGGTAAGGCTCCCACCTTTCTTACGGGCGGGGTTTCAATCGGAATTGGTTTTACGATGAATGTTGTTGAAATGATGGACAATATTTCCTGCGGAGCAC
Organism: Betaproteobacteria bacterium; assembly: GCA_025997075.1. Taxonomy (GTDB): domain Bacteria; phylum Pseudomonadota; class Gammaproteobacteria; order Burkholderiales; family Rhodocyclaceae; genus Propionivibrio. Next base: position 5,644 of record BNUC01000186.1, read on the forward strand.
TGCGGTCAATCCCTTCGCCCCGCTTGCGGGGCGTGCGAGGCCAAGGTGGCCGAAGGCCGGATGAGGGGGCGGCAAT
>BNUC01000187.1 GCA_025997075.1 Betaproteobacteria bacterium
CCGATTACTTCGCTGACATCTGATCTTGCGACCGTTCTTCATGTTGTCTACAATCTCCCATAACGGGAGATTTGTGGAGAATGCGATTTTGCGTGTAATTGCGAGGAAAGCGCTGAGAGATTTCTGGGAAAGTAGCCCGGCTTACGCTGACGCCGTCACACCACTGACAGAGTGGTATCGGCACATGGAGAAAGCAGACTATGGAACACCTCAGGAGATCAAGGCGGAATTGCGTTCTGCCAGCATTCTCAAAAACTGTCGAGTGGTGTTTAACATCGCGGGAAACAAGTACCGGGTTGTTCTTGCTGTCGATTATGAGCGACAAATTGCTTACGTACGTTTCGTAGGGACGCATGCACAATACGACAACATTGATTCGGAGAATATCTGATGGACATTAAGCCTATCCGTAGTGAACAAGACCTGGCCGCTGCCTTTGCGCGGCTTGATGTGCTTTGGGGTGCAAAGCTTGGTACGCAGGAAGGTGATGAACTGGAAATTCTCACGGTACTGATTGAGAAATATGAGGATGAACATTACCCAATGCCGCCTTCTGATCCAATTGAGGCGATCAAGTTCCGTATGGACCAGCAGGGCTTGACGCCGCGTGATCTGGAGCCGTTTATTGGTTCGAGCGGGCGGGTGTCGGAAGTGCTGAACCATAAGCGAAAACTGAGCCTGGGCATGATCAGGCGTTTGCATGAAGGACTAAATATTCCGTACGAGAATCTGTTGTCAGGGGTGGTTTGAACGGATGTCAGGTATCAGGTATCAAAACCCGCCGTTCGGTTTTGATACCTGATACCTGATACCTCTCAAGAAACACATCTTAACCTATTGATTTTATTGATAAGAAATTTCACCATTTTCGACCACTCCGTGTTTCTTCGGGACGATTTTCGGCTCCGGCCCGATTACTCCACTGACATCTGATTCCTTTTTTAGCAAAAGCACTTGATATTTTGTGCCAGGACATGGAGTATATAGAAGCAGGCAAAGGTTGATACCTTGTAAGAGTACGTAAAAAACAGGAACGGCATGGAACGGGCGGTGCGGCATAATTTCGATTTGACGGGAACCACCAGAGCCGGGATGCCTGATTCTGGCATGATTCTTGCTTACTCACCTTCTTCTCTGATCGCTGACGCAAAAACCGGCTTCGCCGGTTTTTGCTTTTCATTCGCGGCCTTGTCCCTTTGGGGGCAAGGCCGCTTTTTTTCGTCGTGTCATTAAGCACTCGTGTTCCAGGAGGAACCCATGTCTCAAAAATCCCGCGCCCAGGCCGGTCGCTGTCCGTTCAAACTCACGCCGCTCGCGCTCGCCCTGGCCCTCTCCGGGCTGGCGCTGTGCTCCTTCACTCCCCTTGGCCCAGGCCGCTGACCTCACCGTTCAGGGCGGTTCTGGCGGCAAGACGGGCGACTTCTACACGATGCCCGACAGGCCGGTGGGAGGCGATGGTGGGGGCGGCGTGTATGTTTTGGATGGTGTTGCAAGCGTCACCATTATTGGCGGTGGCGGCGGCGGTGGCGCCAACATTGGCAGCAACACCGGTGACCCAGGTTCCGGCGGCGCTGGTAGCAGTGGCAACAACGGCAGCGATGGAGGCGTTGGCATCGGCGGCGCTGGTGGGACCGAAAGCAGTGGAACCGGCGGTAATGGCGGTTCCGGACCGAACGCACCCGGCAACACCGGCACCGGTGGTGGTGGTGGCGGTGGTGGCACCTGGAACGGCGGCACCGGCGGAATGGGCGGTAGCACTGGCGGTGGCGGCGGAGGAGGCGGTAGTAATAACGGCGGTAGTAGTGCCGGGCCGGTGGTCACGGTGGCAATGGCGCCGGTGGCGGTGGAGGCGGTACCTATTCTGCTACTGGCGCCGTCGGCGGCAACGGAGGAATTCTTACGCACAACACGACAGGTGGAACGTATGATGCCGTCACCATTAGCGGCGGCAATGGCGGCAACAGTGGCAACAGTGGCCTTGCTTCTGGCAGCCCCGGCAGTGGCGCCGGGGGCGGCGGCGCCGGTGGAACAGCGGCTATTGGAGCGGGCGGAACGGGCGGTAGCGGTGGAACCGGAAGTACTAACGGAGGCAGCGGCGGCGGCGGGGGCACGGTTGCAGTAAACGTCAACGGCGCTATTTCGGCGGACAACATTGCCGTCACCGGCGGCAATGGCGGCAATGGCGGCAATGGCGGCGGGAGCTATATCAATGACGCTGGTGGCGGCGGGGGCGGCGGCGCGGGCAGCGCGGCCTTCAACGCCTCCGCCCAAACCGTTACGGTAAGCGGCGCCCTGTCCGTCACCAGCGGCGCCAAAGGCGCTGACGGCTTTGTATCGGGAGACGCCGCAGCGCAAGGCAAGGGCGGCGCGGGCGGCGCCGCGAGCTTTACAGCCCAAACCCTGAGCGCCCCCACCATCAACCTGACAAAAAATGACGGTGCGCTGACCTTCACCGTAACCGACCTGGAAATCGGCTCCGCCAACACCACTCTGACCGCCACCGGTCTGGCGTCGGGCGATGCGAGCATCACCAAGCTGCGGCTGACTGGCGACAAGAATTTCACTCTGAGCGGCGCAAACGTCAGCGTGGGGCAACTCGTGATTGACAACGGAACGATCAACAACAGCAATTACGCCAATTTGATCAACGGAAATTTTTACACCACATCCGACATCTGGCTCGATTCCGGCGGTGCGATCTTTGACACCAGCAGCGGAGATCAGACGGTAAGCCGCGTCCTCACCGGCGCTGGTGGCAGCCTGACCAAAGACGGCGCGGGAACGCTGATTCTCTCCGGCAACAACACCTACGTCGGCAATACCGCGGTCGACAATGGAACGCTGAAAGTCACCGGACTTCTGGGCAGCAACAGTAGCGGCAGCAGCGGCAGCTACGCCGGAAACATCACCAACAACGGCGAACTGATTTTCGAGCAAAGCGCGCCTCAAACCCTGTCCGGCGAGATTTCCGGCAGCGGCGACCTGTTCAAAGAGGGCGCGGAAACCCTGACTTTGCGCGGCGCAAATACTGCTTACACCGGCGATACGACCGTGAACGATGGACTCATCAACTTCAACGACGAGGACAACTTCGGTACAACGGGTACGATCACCCTGAACGGCGGCGGTCTGCAATGGGCGACCGGAACCACGACCGACATCTCCAGCCGTTTCAATACCGCCAGCGCTCTCGGCCCGAACGGCGGCATCCTCGACACCAACGGTAGCGAAGTCACGCTGAATAGCGCCATCAACGGCTCCGGCAGGCTCACCAAAACCGGACCGGGAACGCTGACCCTGGCCGGAACCAACAACTACACCGGCGGCACGACCCTCAGCGGCGGGACATTGAGTATCGCCGCCAGCGCCAACATCGGCCCCGCCACCACCGGCTCTAACGTAATAAACGGTGGTACACTGAAACTGACGGGCTCGGGTCAAACCTACACCAACAACTGGACGCTGACCGGATCAGGCAACAGCATTGAAACGGCCAATCCCAACACAATCAGCGGCGCTCTTTCCGGCACGGGCGGCTTGACCAAAACCGGCGGCGGCATCCTGACTCTTGACCAAGCGAACACCTACGGCGGCGCGACCACGATTAGCGCCGGAACGCTGGCGCTCTCCGGTGCTGGCAGTATCGCCAACTCTTCCGGCGTCACGCTCGCCGATGTGAGCGGCGCGCTTTTTGATGTTTCCGGCGCAAGCGGCAACACGACGATAAAAGGTCTCAGCGGCGGCGGCACAAACGGCGGTGATGTCCGCTTAGGCGCAAACAGCCTGACCGTTCAAAGCGGCGCGTTCAGCGGCATCATTTCCGGCAACGGTGGTCTGACCAAAACTGGCGCGGGAACCCTGACTCTTTCCGGCGCGAACAACTACGGTGGCGGCACGACCGTGAGCACAGGGACGCTGCAAATCGGCAACGGAGGCACGACGGGAAGCATCACGGGCAACATTACCAACAACGCGAACGTGATCTTCAACCGTAGCAATGCCGTGAGTTACGGCGGCATCATTTCCGGTTCCGGCAGCCTGACCAAGACCGGGTCGGGAACGCTGACCCTGACCAGCATGAACAACTACGGCGGCGGCACCACCATCAACGCCGGCACGCTGGAACTTGCCACAACCGGCCGCCTGACCAGCCCCGTAACGGTAGCGAATACCGCCGGAGCCACGTTCGCCCTGCGCGGCAGCGTCACGGGCAACATCACCTTGACTGGCGGCAACAGCACGCTGAACGCTTATCAGGACGGTAACATCACCGGCAACCTCGACGCCAGCAACGGCAAACTGAACTTCTACGTGCCGGGCGCGATAGATGACGGTGATACCCTCCTCACCGTCACGGGCGCGGGCGTCTCGAACATTGGCGGCAGCACGGTCAACCTTTACTTTGACGGCAGCGCCGCCAGCCTGAGCGCCCTCGCCGAGGGCGAAAGCATCAAACTCATCGAAACAAGCGGAGGAGGAAGCCTCACCGGTAACAGCAACTCCACCGCCACACTCAAGTCAGGTGTGGCTTTCTCCGCTGATTTCAGCCTGTCCAATGTCGGCAATAACTTCATCGCCAGTCGGGATGTGACCTATGTTCCGCCACCCCCTCCACCCCCTCCACCCCGCGCCACCCCCACCGACCTCACCTGGACCGGCGCGGCCAACCGAAGCTGGGACATTCTGACCTCGGACAACTGGACCACGGAACCCCAATTCATCAACGGCGACACCGTCACCTTCACCGATGCCGGCGCCGGGCAGGTCAATATCATCAGTGGCGGCGTCAAGCCCGCGAGCGTCACCTTCACTAACACCAGCAGCGGCCGTGACTCCAACTACACTGTCAATGGCGTCATAGCCGACTACAGCGCCGCTTCTGGCGCCCCTCCCACCTCGCTCAACAAAACCGGTACCGGCAATGTCACCCTGACCGGCAACAACACCTACAGCGGCAACACCACCGTCAGCGCCGGAATGCTCACCCTCTACGGCAGTCTCGCCAACAGCAACGTCAGCGTATCGGGCCTTGCCGGTCTCGAACTAAGAAGCCGCCTCGGCAAAAACCTCAGCCTCGACCCCGGCGCGACTTTCAACGTCTACCAAGGCGCGTCGATAGCCGGCCACCTCCACGGCTCCAACGCCCAACTCAACTTCTACTTCCCCTACGGTACGGTCAACGGCGCGACCCTGCTCAACGTCGACGGCGTCGCCTACATCATCAACAGCACGGTGAATGTCGGCCTCCTCGGCAGCAGCACCCCGCTGAAGGCCGGCGACAGCCTCACCCTCATCAACGCCGGAACCCTCATCGGCAACCCGCTCAACCCAACAAGCCACGGTACAGGGATGCAAGGCGTCAGCCTGCTCTACGACTTCAACCTGAGCACCCAGGAAGGCCGGCGGCTGGTGGCCAGCCTCGCGGGAAGCGAACCACCGGTTGAGCCACCGGTTGAACCACCCGTCGAGCCGCCAGTTCAACCGCCCGTTGAACCGCCGGTTGAACCACCGGTCGAGCCACCAGTTCAACCCCCGGTTGAACCCCCCGTCCCTCCCGATTCCTCCGACAAGCCCGGCATCCGCCTCAATCCCCAAACCAAAGCCCTGGCCGAAGGCTATGCGGCCGCAAGCGCCTTCCTCACTCAAGGCGCGGACTTCCTCATCGACAAAGGACTGTCCGCCGCCCTGCAACAGACGCAATGCGCTTCG
>BNUC01000188.1 GCA_025997075.1 Betaproteobacteria bacterium
GATGCCATGACCGTCAGTACGCAAAACAGATACCTCGACCGCTGGAACGCTTATCTCGGCAATTGTCGTGAAACCGTCACGCAGGCGACACCGCTGTCGTCCTCCGGACACCTGACGCGTATCAATGGCCTGGTCATGGAAGCCGCCGGCCTGAAATTGCCACTCGGCAGTTCCTGCCAGATCATTCCCCTGGGCGGCACGCCGATCGAAGCCGAGGTCGTCGGTTTCAACGGCAATCGCCTTTTCATGATGCCGACGGAGGACGTTTACGGCCTGTCTCCGGACGCTCGCGTCGTCGCCGTCAAAGCCCGGATCACTCCACCCAGGATCGGACAGCCTGTGCTGACCCGGCGTCGGGCCATTGACCGGGCCAAGCTCTTGCCGGTCAGCGAGTCGCTGCTTGGCCGCGTGATCGACGGCGCCGGCCGGCCGTTTGATGGCCAGGGTCCGATCCCGGCCGACTCCTTGCGGCCGCTGCATGGACGGCCGGTCAACCCGATGATGCGTGCGCCGATCGAACGCGCCCTGGATGTCGGCGTCCGCTGCATCAACGCCCTGCTGACCGTCGGGCGCGGGCAGCGCATGGGACTGTTCGCCGGCTCGGGCGTCGGGAAAAGCGTGCTGCTCGGCATGATGGCGCGTTACACCGAGGCCGAAATAATCGTCGTCGGACTGATCGGCGAGCGCGGCCGCGAAGTCAAGGAGTTCATCGAGCAGATTCTCGGCGAAGAAGGTCTGCGGCGCTCCGTGGTGGTCGCTGCCCCGGCGGATGTCAGTCCGCTGATGCGCTTGCAGGGCGCGTCCTATGCCACGGCCATCGCCGAGTATTTCCGCGACCAGGGGCGTCACGTGCTGCTGATCATGGATTCGCTGACGCGCTACGCCATGGCCCAGCGCGAAATCGCCCTGGCTATCGGCGAACCGCCGGTGACGCGCGGCTATCCGCCCTCGGTCTTCGCACGCCTGCCGCAACTCGTCGAGCGCGCCGGCAACGGCGTCGACGGCGGCGGGTCGATCACCGCCTTCTACACGGTGCTCGCCGAGGGCGACGACCAGCAGGACCCGATTGCCGACTCCGCCCGCGCCATCCTGGACGGACACATCGTCCTGTCGCGCATGCTGGCCGATGCCGGACACTATCCGGCGATCGACATCGAACAATCGATTTCCCGCGCCATGGTCAACCTCATCACCCCGGAGCATCTCAGGGAAATCCGCAATTTCAAGCAACTCTACTCGCGCTATCAGCGTTCCCGCGACCTGATCAGCGTGGGCGCCTACGCCGCCGGCTCCGACCCGATGCTCGACCAGGCCATCAATTTATATCCGACCTTCGAGCGTTTTCTTCAGCAACTGCTCACCGAGCGCTCCGGTTTCAAAGAGAGCGTCGAACAACTGGCTGTCCTGTTTGGCGACAAGCCCGGAGCTTGATCATGACCAAGCCCTTCCCTCTGCAAACCATTCTTGAACTGATGCAGACCCGTAGCGATGAAGCGACGCGCGAGCTGGCCCGCCTGATCGCCAACGAGAAGGATGCGAAGAACAAGCTGGACCTGTTGCAGGGCTATCGCGACGAATACGCCGAGCGCTTCCGCGAAGCCTCGCAGAACGGATTGACGCAGCTTGCGTGGCGCAATTTCCAGCAATTTCTTGGCCGGATCGATGAAGCCATCGAGGTACAGCGCGGAATCGTCGCCACCCAGGTCCGGAACACGGCCGCCGGGCAGGTGCAGTGGCAGAAACAACGGAGAAAACTCAAAGCTTTCGACACGCTCTCGGTACGGCATTTCGCCGGCGAAAACGCCAGGGAATTGAAACGCGATCAAAAACTCCAGGACGAATTCGCCGCTCGCCCCAGGGAACTTACAAAGCGCTGATGCCGACGGCAGGGGAGAGTATTGCGCAGATGGCATGAATATTGCTCATGGATTGTCGTCAGCGCAAACGATTTCTGCTTTTGGAACCGCTTTTGGAAGATATCCATGCCTATCACCATCGTATCAGCCTTACCCAAGTCAGCCCCGTCAGCACCGTCATCCACGGCGAATGCCGTCACGGGGACGGAAAACCCGGATTCGGCTCAGGATTTCAGCAAGCTGTTGCGCGGGCAACTGACCGCCGCCCAGTCTGTCCTGATGACGACGCCTGAATCCGCCGCCAACGATTCCGTGGGCGGGGGCCGGAATGATGGCAACGCTGAATTTGGCGGTCTGGCCTTGCTTGCCATGCTGGCGCAGGCGTCTCTCGAACAACGGGGCCAGGTGGATGACGAAAACGCTGAATCCGGCGATTCCCTGGCTTTGCTTGCCGCGCTCGAACAACAGGGCAAAATCGCATTGGATGAATTCAATGCCAAAGATTCCGTGAGCGGGGGCCAGGATACGGATGACGAAAACGCCGAATCCGGTGATCCGGCCTTGCTTGCTACGCTGGCGCAGGCGTCCCTCGAACAACGCGGCAAAGTGGCATCGGATGCCGTGATGGAAGATAAATCGCCGCTGGCGACGGGAGTAAGCGCTCAGGTATCTCCCAAGGATGAAATGCTGGCCGAACGCATGGCGCGAAGCGCGGCTCAGGCGTCCGCCGACCGGATGCGGGCGCCGGCAAACGAGCAGGCGGCAAAATTTGCCGCCGACTTTGCCATATCGCCGGACAAAATATCCGGAAAGAACGCAGTCGATACCCAGGAATCCTCCGGACTCTCCACCCTGACCACCGTTGCGGCAGGCGCTCCCTCCCGACAGGACAACGCCTCTCCGACGATCCCTATTCCCACGTCCGTGTATGACCGCAACTGGAACAACGACTTTGCGCAGAAAGTGACATGGATCGCCACGCACAACAAACAATCCGCGGAACTGACGCTTAATCCACCTTCCATGGGAAGCATCGAAATATCGCTCAAGCTCGACAATGACAAGTCGACCGCCACCGCTTTCTTCGTTTCGAGTAATGCCGAGGTCAGGGAAACCATCGAAACATCCCTGCCAAGACTGCGTGAAATGCTCGCCGGAGCGGGCATCCAACTCGGACAAACGCAGGTCAGCGCGGAATCGTTCCGGCAATCGGCCGGCAACGGGCAACGTCCGTGGGAAGGCGCATCCCCATCGGGGAACGATATGGATATACTTGCGCCTGATGCGCAGGCAGGCCGGATTACCGCGTCGGTCGTCGGTGCGGGACATGGCCTGATCGATATGTTTGCCTGAGTGGCGGTGGTGGGGATAAACAGCGAAACAAGCCGCCAGTCATGGCGGAAGACAAAAGTACACGAGCGAGGTTTCTAGCATGGCCAAGGAAGCAAAACCCGTAGAGGCGGCTCCGCCACAGAGTGGCAGCAAGAAATTGCTGATCATCATTGCGGTGCTCGCCGTCCTTCTGGTGGTCGGCGGGGCGGGCGCGTTCTTCATGATGAGAAGTCACGGGGGTGACGAAGACGCCGAGGAAGAAGAAGCCGTCGTCGAAGCGCCCAAGAGCCGCAAGAAAAAAAGCGCGCCTCCCGTTTACGTGCCCATGGATGCCTTCACCGTCAATCTCGTTCCTGAAGCGTCGGAGCAGTTCGTGCAGTTGATCATTTCGGTGGAAGTCCTTGATGTGCAGGCCGGTGAACAGCTCAAGACCTATACGCCAAAGATCCGCAACAACGTCATGATGCTGCTTTCCAGCAAAAAAGCGTCCGAACTTCTGACCAAGGAAGGCAAGGAAAAACTGGCCGAGGAAATCCGCGACCAGATGAACAAAGTGCTTGACCCCAGGGCCGATAAAGACGAATGGCCGGTCAAGGAAGTCTTGTTTACCTCATTCATCATTCAATAAACAAAGCGATGGGCGAATTTCTTTCCCAGGACGAAGTCGACGCACTGCTCAAGGGCGTCACCGGAGAATCGGACGAGCCTGCCGCAGCCGAGCAGCAGGAGACCGGGGGTGTCCGCAGCTACAACCTGGGAACGCAGGAGCGTATCGTGCGCGGACGCATGCCGACGCTCGAACTCATCAACGAGCGTTTCGCCCGCTATCTGCGCATCGGCCTGTTCAACTACATGCACCGGACGACCGAAGTTTCCGTCGGCCCGATCCGTGTGCAGAAATACACCGAGTTCATCCGCAACCTCGTCGTCCCGACCAATCTCAATCTGGTCTCGGCCAAACCGTTGCGGGGAACATCGCTCTTCGTCTTCGATCCCAATCTGGTGTTTCTCGTTGTAGACAATATGTTCGGCGGCGACGGCCGTTTTCATACCCGCGTCGAAGGGCGGGATTTCACCGGCACCGAACAACGCATCATCCAGGGATTGCTGCACGTCGTATTCACGGAATATACGCGGGCCTGGGCGCCTGTTTACGGCATTTCCTTCGAGTACATCCGCTCGGAGATGAATTCGCAGTTCGCCAACATCGCGACACCCTCCGAGATCGTCATCTCGACGACCTTTACGCTTGAATTCGGGGGAGCGACGGCGGATATGTCTCTCTGCTTCCCGTACTCGATGCTCGAACCGATTCGCGACCTGCTCTATAGCGCGATGCAAAGTGATCAGTTGTCGACGGATCAGCACTGGATCATGATGCTGCGCAAGCAGCTCAAGGATGCCGAGGTTGAAATCGTCGCCACACTCGGAACGTCCACCATCACGCTTGGAGAAATCCTGAAGCTCAAGACCGGCGACATCATTCCGCTCAACATTCCGGAGTACATCATTGCCAGTGTCGACGACATCCCCGTGGTCGAATGTACTTATGGTCAGCAGAGCGGTCAGTACGCGCTCAAAATCAACCGTTTCGTCACACAGAGCGACGAAATGATGCTACCGAGGAGTTAGCTCATGGCCGACGAAACCGAAGACAAAGCCGCAAGCGAAGAACAAGCCACGACCGAAAATCAGGCTGCGCCCGAGGAACAAGCTGCGCCCGAGGAACAAGCCGCAAGCGGAGACAACGCTGCAGGCAGCACGGAAGATGATTGGGCAGCCGCCATGGCTGAACAGGCAACGGCCGATGCGCCTGCGGCGGAAGACGATTGGGCAGCCGCCATGGCCGAGCAGGCAAAGGCCGATGCGCCGGCAGAGGCGCAACCCGCGCAGATATTCCCTTCCTTCAGCGACCCGGCGGGCAAAGCTTCGATGATGAACGAGCTGGACATGATTCTGGACATCCCTGTCCAGATCTCCGTCGAACTCGGCCGTGCGAAGATCACGATCAAGAATCTCCTGCAACTTGCTCATGGATCGGTCGTCGAACTCGACGCCATCGCCGGCGAGCCGATGAGTGTCTTCGTCAACGGCACGCTGATCGCCCAGGGTGAAGTCGTGGTGGTCAACGACAAGTTCGGCATCCGCCTCACCGATATCATCACGCCCTCTGAACGCATGCGCAAACTCGGACGCTAAAGCATCCGGAATGAACGGAGATTGGTATATTCCGTTTGGTTCTTCCTCTCGGGGACATCGGCTGTAGCAGCAGGGCAATCGCATGAATATATTTGTCATGGTAAAGCATGAGCAGGCGTTTGCTTTCCCTCTCCCCTTGTGGGAGAGGGTGCCCCGGCAGGGGCAGGTGAGGGGAAGGATTAACATTAACACGGAGAATGTAGGGGCGAATGAAAACCTTTTTAACCACGGCGACACGGCGGGCACGGCGAAAAGCAAAAAGCGAAAATCGTTTTTGTCTTTGCTTTTCGCCGTG
>BNUC01000189.1 GCA_025997075.1 Betaproteobacteria bacterium
CCCTGCGGCCCGCCCGCGAATGAAATCGAAAGGAATCGGAATATGCTAAAGTTTCCCTCTCATCAACAGGGAAACAGCGGTGGTCGAACAGGAAAACCGCCCCTCGCCCCGGATTGCCATGGAAAACGAGCCTGCTGTTCCGGCAGAACCCACCGAATTGTTCGAATTGTCCGATTCGTCTGATTCGTCCGATTCGCCCGATTCTGCTTCCCCGCGTCCCGTGGAAAACCGTCTTTCCACCTGGCATTGGCTGATCGAAGGCTGCCGCTGTGGGTTTTTCCTCCGGCCAAGGGTTGGAACAGCGCAACCGACCCCGCCGCAAATCGCGATCCTTGCCTTGTCAGCCAACCTGATGCTCATCATTGGCCCTGGATGGCTGACCGTCCCTGGGCCCGTGGATTTTCAGTGGCGGGAATGGCTTTTTCTTTCATGGTGGTACTTTCCGTTTAGCCTGTGGTTCTGCTGGGCAATGCTTCATGCCGATGCAAAAATGCGCCCGCGCCAGGCCCGCGAGCCGGAACTGAACGGTCTGATGTCGTGGCTTGCGCTGAGCTTCTGGATCGCTCTTCCCTGCATCCTTCTCGGCTGCCTTGAACAGCTTGCTCTTGTGCACCGATGGCTGACGTTGGACAGTGACTGGGAGATGATTTTTTCCAGTACCACGGCATGGGTCATCTACGCCTTGCTTTTTACCGCATTAGCTCGTCTGGCGAGCCGTTATGTCGTGTCGCGCGGGCTTCTTGTGGCCTATGTTCTGTTCTTGCTGTCCATCAACGGCGCCGTTCTGTGGAAATTCTACCAGCCTGTCTGGACGCCTGAATACATTCCTTCATCTGAAAAAAAGTATCTCAATCTGACCCAGGCGCTGTTCGAGAAACAACGGGCCATTTGGGAAGAACAAACCCGCGCCGTTCTGCCTGAGCGCAAAAATGTGCTCGATGTTTACGGCCTCGTTTTTGCTCCCTACGCCGCGGAAGACGTTTTCCTCCGGGAAAGCAACATGGTGGCCGACGTGCTGCGCCGACGTTTCGACGCTGACGGACGCCTCCTCCATTTGCTGAATCACGCCGAAACCGGCGAAACGCATCCCTGGGCCACGCCCGAAAACCTGCAACGCGGGATCGATGTGCTGGCAAAACGGATGGACAAAAAGCGCGACATTCTTGTTCTTTACCTCACCTCACACGGCGCGCGGTCTACCCGGTTGTCCGCCAATAACTGGCCGCTTGAAGTGCCTCCCGTGACGGCGGACAAAGTGCGGGAAATGCTTGACGCATCGGGAGTTCGCAACCGGATTGTCATTGTTTCTGCCTGTTATTCCGGAACGTGGATTCCCCCGCTTGCCAGCGAATCGACGCTGATCCTGACGGCGGCCGACAGCGAAAACACTTCCTACGGCTGCGGCTCTCTTTCCGAACTGACTTTCTTCGGCCGTGCGCTTTTCAACGAACAGCTTCGCCAGACGCATTCCTTCAAAACGGCGTTCGAGAAAGCGCGCGTGGATATCGAACAACGCGAAAAGGAAGCGGGCAAGGAAGACTATTCCAACCCACAGATTTTCATCGGCGAAAAAATAGCGCCCGTGCTCGACGCGCTGGAAAAGCGGCTGGATAGTCTCCATTGATCCGGAATTCAGGGATCAGAGGTCAGGTATCAGGTATCAGATGTCAAAACCAAACGGAGCGGGTTTTGGGTAGGGGCGAACTGCGTTCGCCCGGCAACAGCAAACCCTGTTACCTGATTCCTGAACGCCGGGCGAACGCAGTTCGCCCCTACAGTCCGTGGCAATCCAAGGGGCGCGCATTGCGCGTCCGCATGGCCCCTGGGAGAGCGGGCGGGACGCCCGCGCTCCCAGGAACCCCAAAACCCGCCATCCGGTTTTGATACCTGATACCTGACATCTGATCCCTGAAAACCTGATCCCTGATACAAAACATTTGATTTTTTGTGCTGAGGCATGGAATATATGGAACTTTGTTTCTTCCATCGTGTCGCGCAAAATTCACATGTTTTTCAGTCCTTCGCCCGCATCACCTCCCCACCTCGTCATTCCCGCGAAGGCGGGAATCCAGTTCGTTTTTTCCAGCCAGAATGGCTGCAAATCAAAGAATGATGGCGCGTTGCGCCGAAAGTACGCCTTCTGGATTCCCGCCTTCGCGGGAATGACGGGGTTAAAAATAGCGCATAGGGCGAAATCTGCACACGGTCGAACTGGCGGGAGGCGGACGCTTTCGGTTTCCAGCCTTCGCGGGAATGACGATGCGCGGGCCAATTTATGGCGGAACAGCGATACAGAAAGCAAAAAAATTGTAAAAAAGCTTGACAAATCAGATAGTTGCACCATAATTTTTGCAAGCAAGCAAGCAAGCAAGCAAGCAAGCAAGCAAGCAAGCAAGCAAGCAAGCAAGCAATAAGCTGATTTCCTTTGCCTCGCGCTGGCGCGAGGCATTTTTGAAAGGCGCGGCCACTGTGAATCAACGGTGGCCGCGCCTTTCCGCGTTTTTCCCCTCTTTTTTTCACATCCGTACTCTCTTGTCGTGTTCCGCGGGTCGCAAGGTCTGCGGCGCGTGGCGAGGGCGCGCGGTTTTTTTATCACTGAAAGGAAACCCGCATGAATAATGCCGTACTCTCGCGCAAGCCCGCGCCGCCAATGGCGCGGCATCCGCTGGCCTTGGCAGTCGCCTCCGCGCTGGCGCTGGTCGCATTGCCCGCTGCGGCGCAATCGCAATGGCAGCTTGCTTCCCACCCGGTAGCGACCGACGCTCCACACATCAACAGCACGCAAATCAACTTTGGCGGGCATGAGTGGGTGGTGATTGGGAATGGGACTAAGGATATTTACCAAGGTAATATTGCTTCTGGTGTTTACATTAGCGGAACTTACGGCAACTCGGCAGCGCCACAACCGTCGAATAGCGTAACGCTGCTATCCCGCAATGGTGATACGGGGGGCTATTTTGGTGGTCTTGTGGTATTCCGTGCTGGCAGTGGCGGCTCATGCTCTGGCACTTATGCTGGAAGCTGCCAAAATAACCCCAACGAATACAAGGGCAGCAACTTGCAAGGCCAGATGGAGGGGATTGCAATGGCGTTTCCCGGCAAAGAGCAGGATGTGATGAATCCGCGGGATTTGGAGCCGATATCGGGGAATCTTCCTTCTAATGGTAATGATCTGAAGGAAAACGACGGTATTAATGGTTTGGGTGTAAATGACCAACTGCTCTGGGCACTCTCCTTACCGGAATGGGAGGCCATTGCTGACAATGACCTTAGAAAATACCCTTCTTCGTGGTGGCTGCGCTCGCCGGACTACATCTATATCAACTATCGCTTCGCCTTTGCCGGATGGTCTGACGGCGACGACGTCGTCAACGGCAACCCCGGCAATCCGGTGTTTTTTGTCCGCCCCGCTTTCAATTTAAATCTGACATCGGTTCTCTTCACATCGGAATCATCCAGCGCCATAGGCGCTGCTAAATTTAACGCTACCGCAGGTAGCGCCTACCAATTGGCGACGCAGCCGACAACGGGCGCGCGAAAATTCACCTTCCTCGACACCAACATTGCCACGCCCACGCTGACGCTGAACGCCACGCCACTGGCTTTCACCATCGCCGCCGCGCCCCTCCTTGACACGGCTAATGCGCCCGCTGGCGCGGCGCAGTACGTTTCCGGCTTTTTGACCAACGGCACTGCGGATTACTACGCCCGCTACGTCAACACAACATCTTCCGCGACCGGCAGCTTCAACGCCGCAGACCCCGGCGGCGCTTCTCCTCTTGCTAACGGCAATTACACCCTGCACATTTTCAGCGAAGAAGCCAACACGGACCTGTACAGCGACTTCGCCAGCGAATCAGTGGATTTCACCTTCAACGTGGCTTCCGGCAACGTGCAAAACCTCACCCTGACCAGCAATTCCCCCTTCGGTCTGAACGGCGGCACGATAGGCTTGCTGGCTCAAGACTACACAGAGGCATGGACACTCGGCACGGGCGGTGGCACATTTGCCATCCAGAACGGCGTCAGCGCGGAAATTTCCGGCGTGGTAAGCGGCGGCGACCTGACCAAAACCGGCACAGGAACGCTGACCCTCTCCGGTAACAACGCCTACCTCGGCGACACCCTCGTCAGCGGCGGAACCCTCAGCATCGGCAGCGACGGCAACATCGGCGGCGGAACGAACACCTTGGCGGGCGGCACTTTGAAACTGGCCGACGGCACCTACGGCAAAGACTGGACGCTCGAAGGGGGAGGAGGAAGCAATACCATTGAAACATCAGGGGGAAGCGCCACCATGAACGGCGTATTTTCCGGCGATGGAAGTTTAAGGAAAACCGGCAATGGAATCCTGACCCTTTCCAGGGACAGTACCTACAAAGGCGACACCACGGTCAATACCGGAACGCTGGAAGTAAAAGGCACGCTGGACGGCGGCAATTATGCCGGAGCGATTTTCAACTATGGCACACTGATTTTCGATCAAATCGCGGCTCAAACCCTGTCCGGTCTCATTTCCGGCTCCGGCTCTCTGACCCAGAACGGCGCGGGAACGCTCACGCTAACCCACGCGAACACCTACAGCGGCGGCACGACCGTGAACATGCAGGGACTCATCAACTTCAACAGAGCGGACAGCTTCGGTACGGGCAACATCACCCTGAACGGCGGCGGTCTGCAATGGGCAGACGGCAACACGAGCGACATCTCCCTCAACCGTTCCATTGTTCTCGATACGTTCGGCGGGATATTCGACACCCACGGTAACAACGTCACGTTGGCGAACGCGATCTCCGGCAACAACGGCAGCCAGGGGCTATCTAAACGCGGCGCGGGAACCCTGACTCTGAAAGGCGCGAACACCTACGGTGGCGGCACGTATGTTTCCGCCGGAACCCTCGCCCTGACCGGCAGCCTGACCAGCGGCGTAACGGTAGATAATTCCACCGGCACCACCTTCGCCCTGCACGGCAGCGTCACGGGCGATGTCAACTTGGGTGGTGTCAACAGCACGCTGAACGCTTATCAGGGCGGTAACATCACCGGCAAGCTCGCCACCAACGGCGGCACGCTGAATTTCTACCTGCCCAACGGAATTTCAGCGGGTAGCACGCTGTTAAACGTCAATGGCGACGCAAGCATTACCGGCAGCACCGTGAATCTGTATCTGGATGGCAGCGACCTGGGATTTTCAACCGTAGACAACACCCTGAACCTGATTTCGGTTCTGAACGGTCATTCGCTCACGGCGGGTAGCTTCACCACTGGCATACATGCCTTCACAGGCATTTCGTTTAGCTACGATTTTTCGGTTCAAGCCAATACGGGCACAAACGGCACACTGGTGGCACAACTGAAGAGCGCGACGCCCACGACGGTGACGCCTCCACCGCCCCCGCCGCCGGTTGAACCGCCTCCACCCCCACCCCGTGCCACGCCCACCGACCTCACCTGGACCGGCGCGACCAACCGAAGCTGGGACATCCTGACCTCGGACAACTGGACCACGGAACCCCAATTCATCAACGGCGACACAGTCACCTTCACCGATACCGGCGCCGGGCAGGTCAACATCATCAGCGGCGGCGTCAAGCCCGCCAAAGTGACTTTCACCAACACCGCGGGCCACGACTACACCGTCCGCGGCGTCATCGCCGACAACACCACAG